>JAASSR010000006.1 GCA_021767785.1 Methanolobus sp. | reverse complement strand
TATTATGTTCTGTGTTTGCGCTGGTTGTGGCCGGAATTTACAGGAGGAAGTAGACCCGGTACATATTTGTCTTTTCTTCAGTTTATTTTTAATTTTCTTTCAAATCAAAACTATTAAATACCTCGTCCAATGTACTCAGATATACATCATTGATTCACTTTTTTACAGAGGTATAACTATGGATCATACGAAAATATTACTTGATGAAAATGAGATGCCAACTCAGTGGTATAACATACTTGCGGACCTGCCGGTGGAACCACCGCTGAACCCGGCGACAAATGAGCCAATGGATCCTAAGGATCTAGAGCCTATATTTGCAAAAGAGCTCATAAAACAGGAAGCAAGCTCTGAAAGGTATATCGATATTCCAGAGGAGATCATGGAGATATATTCACTCTGGAGACCATCACCTCTTTACAGGGCACACAGGCTTGAGAAAGCACTTGGGACACCTGCAAAGATATACTACAAGAACGAAAGTGTCAGTCCTGCAGGCAGTCACAAGCCAAACACTGCCATTGCACAGGCATACTATAATATGAAGGAAGGCACAGAAAGGATTACAACCGAAACTGGTGCAGGTCAGTGGGGCAGTGCGTTATCACTCTGCTGTAACTATTTTGATATCGAATGTAAGGTCTATATGGTGAGTTCCAGCTTCTATCAGAAGCCATACCGTAAATCACTGATTAACCTCTGGGGCGCAAACGTTGTCCCGTCCCCGAGTAACGAGACCCAGTTCGGAAGAAAGATCCTTGAGATGTATCCTGAAACATCAGGTAGTCTGGGTATAGCTATCAGTGAAGCAGTAGAAGATGCAGCACTCAATGACAATACTAAGTATGCGCTTGGCAGTGTACTCAACCATACCTGTCTGCACCAGACTGTGGTCGGTCTTGAGACACAGAAACAGTTCGATAAAACAGAAGACTATCCTGACATCGTTATAGGATGCTGTGGTGGCGGAAGTAACCTTGCCGGTGTAAGTCTGCCTTACATCAGGGACAATATCGCAGGTAAGACAGACACAAGGATCATAGCTGTTGAACCATCTGCCTGTCCTACACTCACATCCGGAGATTTCAAGTATGACTTTGGTGATATGGCCAAGATGACACCACTGCTTAAGATGTTCACACTTGGATCGGAATTCATACCACCTGCGATCCATGCAGGAGGTCTCAGATACCATGGTGCATCACCGATTGTCAGTAAACTTGTTGCTGATGGCCTTATGGAAGCAATTTCCTATCACCAGATCGAGATATTCGAAGCGGCAGTTACGTTCGCACGCAGTGAAGGTATTGCTCCTGCTCCAGAATCGGCGCATGCCATCAAATGTGCTATCGATGAAGCACTTAAATGCAAGGAAACCGGCGAGGAAAAGACCATTATGTTCAATCTCAGCGGACACGGTCACTTTGACATGTCTTCCTATGACAAGTACTTCTCCGGCGATCTGAGCAATGATTGAATTTTTTAAAACTTAATGTGGCATGTTCAATATGTCACAAAATTCATTTTTATATTCTGTATTATGATATTTAAAAATCTAATTAGTCTATTCCATAAATTTTTATGAACTTACCTGACATTTACAGTTAGGGTAATTTTAATTTAATATTACTATCTCTTAAACCTCAGTTAATATGAAATTAAGATCCCTGGACCTGCCGGAAGAAATAATTAACTTATATCTTGATTCCGGTATAGAAGAACTTTATCCGCCACAGGCAGAAGCCATTGAAAAAGGATTGCTTGAAGGGAACAACGTCCTTGCAGCGATTCCCACTGCTTCAGGAAAGACTTTACTTGCCGAGCTTGCCATGCTAAAGGCAATAGCAAAAGGTGGGAAAGCACTCTATATAGTTCCTCTGCGTGCACTTGCAAGCGAAAAATTTGACAGGTTCAGATCCTTCTCCTCATTAAGGATAAAAAGTGGTGGTTTAAAGGTCGGTATATCCACAGGTGATTTTGAATCCAGGGATGAATGGCTTGGTTCCAATGATATCATTGTTGCCACATCGGAAAAAACAGACTCGTTGTTGCGTAATGAGACCTCGTGGATGCAGGAGATTACCACGATAGTTGTGGATGAGGTTCATTTGCTTGATTCCGCAAACAGGGGTCCGACACTCGAAGTCACACTTACCAAACTCATGAAACTGAATCCCGGATGCCAGATAATTGCACTATCGGCAACTGTTGGAAATGCCTACGAAGTTGCAGACTGGCTTAAGGGAAAACTTGTTCTCAGCGAATGGCGACCGACAGATCTTCATGAAGGTGTTTATTATGCAGGTAATATCAATTTTCATAGTTCTCAGAAACGTATCAGTGAACAGTCTAAGGATGATGCTGTCAATATTCTGCTGGACACTTTGCAGGACAGAGGACAGTGTCTTGTCTTTGAGAGCAGCCGCAGGAACAGTGTTTACTTTGCTAAAAGATCCGGTACAAAAGTTTCTGAGACACTTGACAAACCTACACGTGATGCACTTGATGAACTTGTTGAACAGATCATTGAGAACGGTGAGACAGAAGCAGCCAGAGAGCTGGCAAAATGCGTAAGGAATGGAACCGCTTTTCATCATGCAGGTCTTAATTCGGCACACAGGAGAATTGTTGAGGACGGTTTCAGGAAGAACAAGATAAAGGTAATATGCAGCACTCCGACACTTGCCGCAGGTCTGAATCTTCCGGCAAGAAGGGTGATAATCAGAAGTTACAGGCGCTATGATCCAAATTATGGTATGCAACCGATACCTGTGTTGGATTACAAGCAGATGGCTGGAAGGGCGGGCAGGCCACATCTGGACCCTTACGGTGAATCGGTTCTCATAGCCCGTTCTTATGATGAGATGACAGGGCTGTTCGATCATTATATTGATGCCGATGCAGAGGATATCTGGTCCAAATTAGGATCTGAAAATGCCCTGAGAACCCATATACTCTCAACTATTGTTAATGGCTTTGCAACCACTCGTGATGGTCTGATGGAATTCATCGAAGCTACATTCTTTGCCCATCAGAATGATACATGGGGAATTGTTGAAGTAGTGGATGAATGTCTGGATTTCCTTAAAGACAATAGTATGCTCGAAGGTAAAGAGACTCTCTTACCTACGGTGCTTGGAAGGCTTGTATCCACACTTTATATCGACCCTCTTTCCGGTGCTTACATTGTTGATGGCCTGAAAAAAGCCCGGCATATTACAGATCTAACTCTTCTGCATCTTATCTGCAAAACACCGGATATGAGAAAACTATACATGAGATCCAATGATTATGAGGTCATAAATGATATTGTAATGGCACACGGTGATGAATTTGCGGAAATACCACCCAGATCCAGAGAAATTGATTATGAATGGTTCCTTGGAGAGGTCAAGACAGCTCTTCTGATTAAGGACTGGATAGAAGAAAGGTCACTTGATCAGATCACTAAGAAATTCAATGTTGGTGAAGGTGATGTGCATGCATTCTCAGATATTGCCGAGTGGCTGATGCATTCCATGTCAAGACTTGCAGGACTCATAGCTCCTGAAATTAACAATGATGCTGCAAACATGTGTGCAATGCTGGAAAAAAGGATACATTACGGTGCATCACCTGAACTTATCGAGCTTGTGAGCATACGCGGCATTGGTCGTGTGCGTGCCCGCAAACTCTATGATAATGGTATTAAGACCATAGATGATATAAGAAACTCTGATCTGGAAAGCGTTTCAGAACTAATTGGACCGAAGACCGCAACAAAGCTTTTTAAGGAGATCGGTCTTCATCTGGATTTTAAATCTGAGAGACCCGGGAAGGTATATTCACAAACCATGAACTCATTAATGGAAAATGAACAGAGCACTTTCAGTGATTTTGAAAAATAGGATGTTGCTCTTGTTGATGGTGTGTTCTAAGCATTATATATGATGAACAGGTATAAGCATCAGGAAAGAATTAGTCACTTAATACATTATTAATTGATAACTTACAGCTTCAGGGGAAATATCATGCTTTACAGGAAATTATCCGAACTTACCGATGAAGAAAGAGAAAAACTGATTGGACGTGGCGGTGGAGATCTTGCAGATGTGGGAGAAAAAGTTGCAGCTATTCTCAGGGATGTAAAGCATAATGGCGATTCTTCCCTGCGTGAATATACAAAGGAATTCGATGGTGTGAATATCGAAGTTATTGAGGTTTCAAAAGAAGAGATAGATGAGGCTGCAAATAGTATCGATCCTGAACTTATGGAACATCTTGAATTCGCTGCCGGCAATATCAGGAAATTCCATGAAGCCCAGATGCCCAAAAAGATGTGGTTCATAGAAGTTTCACCGGGTATCGAGCTCGGACAGAAGTTCACGCCTCTTGAAAGTGTAGGTGCCTATGTACCAGGTGGCAGGGCATCATATCCGTCAACGGCTCTTATGACAATTATTCCTGCAAAGGTTGCAGGTGTAAAGAATGTTGTTATGTGTACCCCTCCGGGTAAGGATGGAAAAGTCAATCCTCTGACACTTGCGGCAGCAAAAGTGGCCGGTGCGGACCATGTGTATAAATTAGGTGGTGTTCAGGCAGTTGCCGGCATGGCCTATGGTACTGAAAGTGTAATGAAAGTTGATAAGATCGTGGGGCCAGGGAATGTTTTTGTCACTGCGGCAAAGATGCAGGTAAGGGACAAGGCTGAGATCGATTTCCCGGCAGGACCTAGTGAAGTTCTTATTATAGCTGATGATTCCTGTAATGCTAGGATGGCAGCTTCGGATATGATAGCTCAGGCAGAACATGATCCCAATTCTGTGTCAGTTATGGTGACTATTTCTAAAAAGCTGGCGTCGGATGTAAGGAATGAGGTCATAAAACAGGCAAAGGAGACTCTAAGAAAGGAGATCGTTGAGACTTCTCTTAAAAATGCGGCTGTGTTGGTGGCGGACTCAATAGATGAATGCATAGAGTTCTCAAATGAATTTGCTCCGGAACATCTCGAAATAATGGTCAAGGATGAAAATTATGTTCTTGAGGGAATCGAACATGCGGGTTCTATATTCGCAGGAAATTATGCTCCGGTCCCTGTTGGTGATTATGCATCAGGTACCAATCATGTGTTGCCCACAGCAGGTTATGCGAGGATTTACTCAGGTCTGAACCTTGCTCACTTCATGAAATCTTCAAGCATTCAGAGGATGAGCAAGCAGGGACTTGAAACATTAAAAGACTCTGTAATAGCTCTGGCGGAAAAAGAAGGTTTGAAGGCGCATGCCGATTCTATAAGATTAAGATTTGAATGATGGACCTTTTTATTTTTTTCTGTGCTAAATCGGTAATTATTTAATAGGTGAATACGTACATTATTTTAATAAGTTCTCAACGAACTGGAGGTGAGGGAGACTTATGAAAATAAGAGTTGTAAGTTCGCGAGAAGAAATACCGCATTTGAATCCAAACGAAAAGGTGATTCATCTTGCATTCAGACCATCGAATAAGGATATTTTTTCACTGGTAAAAACATGTCCTAAAGTGGAAGTTATCCAGATTCCAAGTTCTTACAGACGTACTGTATCAAAATCCATTGAGATGTTCATGGAAATGCAGGGCATTAAGCTCATTGAAGGCGATGTATGGGGTCACAGGAAAGATATAAACGAATACTACAGTATAGCTCCGGCATTGCTTGACAAGATCAAAGAGCTTAAATCAGAAGGCATGTCTGATGAAGCCATAGCGAACAAGCTCGAGCGTGAAGGTAAATTGAACAGGGAAATGCTGTTCTATATCTTAAGTAAGAATTAAATCCCTGGGGTTGGAAAAAGGTGCGGTATCTAACGGGTACAGCACTGACTTTTATTTAACATGTATTGATCAGGTCTGTATTTGTCAGTGATCAGCTACTTTTCATGCATAAATCATGCCTTATAGATAAGGAGCTTTGCTTTTTACTCCTCTATCGTTCTTTTGTATGTTATTTATACTTGTCTTGTCCTTCACGAATGCCGGGACGATGCATATTTATAAGTTGGTAAGTTCATTACCATTCTAACAAATTCAAACAGGATCTCATAATATGGCCCAGAAATATGGTAAAGTCTATTTGGTTGGTTCAGGTCCGGGTGACCCTGAACTATTGACACTCAAAGCACGCAGATTACTTGATACTACGGAAGTTATCGTATACGATCAGCTTCCCGGAAAGGCTATTATTGATTCAATTCCTGAGAGTGCTGAAAAGATAGATGCTGGCAAACATGCGGGTGATCATACTCTCACCCAGGCTGAGATAAATGCCCTTATTGTAAGGAAAGCAAAAGAAGGAAAGAATGTCCTTCGTCTGAAAGGTGGTGATCCGTATATGTTCGGCCGCGGAGGTGAAGAAGCCCAGGAACTGAAAGCCGAAGGTATAGAATTCGAGGTAGTACCTGGTATTACTTCAGCAGTTGCCGTTCCTGCATATGCGGGAATTCCAGTGACCCACAGGGATCACTCTTCAATGGTGACCTTCATAACAGGCCATGAAGATCCTACAAAGGAAGAATCCGCCCTTGATTGGGAGACACTTTCAAAGTTTGATGGTACGCTTGTTATATTCATGGGAGTTAAGATGCTTGGAAGGAACGTCAATGAATTAATCAAATACGGTAAGGATCCGAAAACTCCTGTTGCACTTATCGAAAGAGGAACCAGACCGGATCAACGTGTGACAGTAGGTGTTCTTGAGAATATCGCAGAGCTTGCAAAAGAGAAAGGAGTAAAAGCTCCTGCGATTACTGTTGTAGGAAATGTTGTCACGCTTCATGAGATACTGGGCGAACAATTTGCGGAGTATTTTGAATAGAAGGTGTTATCTGTGACAGAACAAAATAAAAGACCGTTACTTGCGATAATGAGGCCAAAGCGCTATCTGAAAAAATCAATAGAACTTGCAGAGTCAATGGGCTTTGAGGCCCTTGCCGTCCCTATGATAGAATTTGAAGATATGAAGGATGAATTCTTCGATGGCTTTGTTGAAAGGGTTATGTCCGGTGTATCTGATTATGTTATCTTTACAAGTGCAAATGGTATTGATTTTACCCTGAAAAAGATTCCGGATGCTGAGCATGACAAATTCATCAGGGCATTGAATTCTACAAAAGTAGTTGCCATAGGTCCTACAACCCGTAAGGCGCTGGAAGAGATGGGCATAAATGTTCTTGGCATGCCGGGTGTATACAGCTCAGAAGGACTTGTACATTTTTTGTGTCCTGAGATCAAAGGCAAAGTTGTGGATACTGCAAGAAGTTACTATGGTTCTGTCCTGTTGGTAGATGAACTCAGAGCCTGTGGTGCTGAAGTTCATGAAACGAAAGTATATACTCTGACAAAACCCGAAGGTGATGAACAGGAGAAATTCATAAGCAGAGTGCTTGCAGGTGAAGTCGATGTATTTGCATTCACAAGTTCTATGATGGTGCGCAATTTCTTTGAACATACAGGTGACCAGACAACACAGAACAAAGTTATCAGCATCATGGACAATTCTGTTGTTGCGGCTATAGGTACTCCAACTGCCCAGACACTTGAAGATTATGGAGTAATGGTTTCGGTGGTTCCTGAAAAGTTCACTTTTGAAGATATGCTTAAAGAGGTCAGGGAATTGCTTGGATAAAAGTTTCCTGTCTTTTTAGTTTATATTTATTAGATCTTCTATATTCAGGAATATTGAATCTTCCACCATAGATATAATATAGGATGAAGCTGTAGGGGTTCGCATATATTGAAACAATCTTCTTTTAGTCTTTTATTCCGGAGTCCTGATCATGATAGGTATTTCAAAACTTTATTGTAGAACTGTGGAGCCCTCTGATGCTCTTCGTTATGGGCGTGACTCGAAAAAACTCCCATCCCATCTGTTACAGTTCTCAAAAGATAAGAAACCGGTTGTAGTCTGGAACGTAACTCAGCGCTGCAATCTTCGTTGTGTTCATTGTTATGCACACTCTAAGGATATTGATTATAAAAATGAATTGAGTACAGAGGAAGGCAAAGCTCTCATAGATGATCTTGCGGATTTTGGTAGTCCTGTAATTCTATTCTCAGGAGGTGAACCTCTTATGAGAAAGGATCTTCCTGAACTGGCAGGTTATGCACGGTCCAGAGGCATCAGAGCAGTAATATCAACCAACGGAACCCTTATCACTGAGAAGATGGCAGGGAAGCTAAAGGATATAGGTCTTTCCTATGTTGGTATATCACTGGACGGTATGCGTGAGACCAATGATAAATTCCGTGGAATCGAGGGCTCTTTTGACAGAGCACTGAAAGGTCTGCATAACTGTCAGAAAGAAGGGATCAAGGTAGGTCTCAGATTTACTATAAATCGCCATAATGTTCATGATATTCCTGCTATATTCGATCTGATGGATCAGGAGAACATTCCTCGTATATGTTTCTATCATCTTGTGTATTCAGGCCGTGGATCTTCAATGATCAATGAAGATCTCTCTCTTGAAGAAAGTCGTAAAACCGTGGACCTTCTTATAGATAAAACAAGGGAACTACATGATAAAGGTAAAAAGGTTGAAGTTCTTACCGTTGATAATCACTGTGACGGTCCTTACATCTATCTGCGGCTTTTGAAGGAAAATCCTGAAAGAGCTGCTGAAGTGCTGGATCTCCTTAATATGAACAGAGGCAATTCGTCAGGAATTGGTTTCGGATGTATCTCATGGGACGGTTCCGTACACCCGGACCAGTTCTGGAGACATTATTCTTTCGGAAACATAAGGGATCGCAGGTTCAGTGAAATATGGAGAGATACCAGTGATGAGCTTATGGCAGGGCTTAAGGATCGTAAACCTCTGATCAGGGAAAATGCTGACAGATGTGCCAGATGTAAGTGGTTCGATGTATGTAATGGAAATTTCCGTGTACGTGCAGAGTCTGTTTATGGTAATATATGGGCTGATGATCCTGCATGTTACCTAAGCAAAGAAGAAATAGGTTACTATGATTCTCCCTGATATTTTGAGATTTTATGTATGCATGTATGGAACCATATAATTCAGTATTACATATGACATAAGCCCGACAATCAGGGCAAGGAATGCAAATTTAGATACAAGCTTTACTATCACTGCCATCACCTCTGCCATCATACAATTTGTATTGTCCTGTGTAATGATGGTAATGAACAGGTATAAAAAGAGTGTGGCAACCGATGCCACAAATTCGAATATTTTTCTTATCTATCTTCAGACTTCTATACAGTTCTTCCATACACCATGAATATTACAGTATTCAAGGGCGCAGAATGATTTGAAGTCGTCAATGTTGTTTACGTGGAATGAAGCAGTAGGCTCAGTGTGAACCGGTTCAAAGTTCATTCTTCCAAAGTCGATCACTTTTCCTTCTTTTGTAGTACCATAGAGTTCTACCCATTCGATATGATGTTCAACTGTGTTTGGATGTTTAACTTCTTTTCCGACAACAACACGTACAAAATCTGCGTTCTCTTTTCCATGTCCTTTGATAATTTCTATTTCAGGAACATGTTTCTCTTTGCCTTCTTCTTCTCTTCCTTTAATTAATTCCCCAAAATCCATATTCTTTCACCTTCTATTGTCTTTGAATTATGTGATCAATCTTTATTATTCTTCCGCAGGTTCGGTAAATGCCCTTGCTGCAAGTTCCTTATCTATCATGAAAAGACCGTTACCGTCATTTCCCACAAGTTTAAGTTTCGCTATCATCTCATTATCATTTGCTTCTTCTTCTATCTGTTCCGTGACAAACCACTGAAGGAATATCTGGGTTGCATAGTCCTTTTCTTCGTTTGCCAGATCAACAAGTTCATGTATTGATTTGGTAACAAACTGTTCATGTTTCAATGTTGCCTCGAACATCTCTAACGGAGTACCAAAAGTGCCAGGTGGCTTCTCGATTGCATCAAGGACGACCTTTCCTCCCTGATCATTTATGTAATCGTATATCTTCATTGCATGGCTCATTTCTTCCTGATATTGTACCATGAACCAGTTGGCAAAACCATCCAGTCCTTCATGGGTACAATTTGCTGACATGTCCAGATAAAGATATGCAGAATACATTTCTTTATTGATCTGCTCGTTAAGGGCTTCTGTCATCTTTTCACTTAACATTCATTATCTCCATTTAAGGCTTAATGCTCATACTACAATGATCTCGTATCCGTCATCCATGTAACGTGCCATGCTGGGATGTCCTGACATTTCATCGCACAAAGGAAGTTCCTGCTGTTTTGCACTTTCCAGGCTTTCCATTTTTGCTGAACAGGCTCTGCATACACAGTCTATCAGTCCCGCCTTTTTTGCTCTGGTATAGAGGTTTGTAAAGGGTTTTTTCCCGGCTTCAGCTTCTTTTATAAGACGGGTTGCAGAACCTTCTATGATCAATTTTACATCATAGCCTTTTTCTTTCATATCCAGCGCATTCATTAAAGCATGGATGAAGCACATTTCCTCTCCGTTAAAAGCAAACACAGCTACTTTCCCTGTCATCAGATCACTTCAAGATCATTTCATATAACAAATTACCTCTGCTCCCCAGCTACTATTGAAGAGATTTGTATAAAGTGTTTTCGGTATCCTGATACTTTAATTTGAAAATAATTTTGTTGCTGCTGAGTTTAACTTTCATGTTTTTGTTTTTTGTCTTTATGTGAATAGTAAAGATCCAGGACGTATCCTGATAAAAAATCCACTTTGTTGCCTTTGTTTTTTTACTTTTTCGATGTATTCGGTCTTAACCAGATACTTTAAATAATCTTACGGCACTTAGGATAAAAAACACAATCACTACGGTCAATCATTAACTGAGAGCATTCATTGATCTATATTGATCGGGATATTGATTGACATTTAATAATTACAATTACCGGAGAGTCACAATGACCGTCCCAAAAGAATATGATCCGCATATTATAGAGCCTAAATGGCGCGATTCATGGAACATGTCCATGTATCATTTTGACTGGCAAGACAACAGCAGACCCCAGTTCATAATAGATACGCCACCACCATATCCTACCGGAAACTTCCATATAGGTAATTCCCTGAACTGGTGCTATATCGATTTTGTTGCAAGATACAAGCGTATGTGTGGATATAATGTGATGTTCCCGCAGGGCTGGGACTGTCATGGCCTTCCTACGGAAGTGAAGGTAGAGGAGATTCATGGTATTACAAAGAACGAAGTTCCCAGGGAAGATTTCAGGAAGATGTGTCGTGAACTCACACTTGGAAACATCGAAAAAATGAAACAGACAATGCTGGATCTTGGTTTCTCTACCGACTGGAGCAATGAGTTTGTAACTATGGAGCCTGAATACTTCTCCAAAACCCAGAGGTCTTTCAGGAAGATGTATGATATGGGACGTCTGTATCAGTCTGATCACCCTGTAAACTGGTGTCCCAGATGTGAAACTGCCATTGCTTTTGCGGAGGTGGAATATGATTCCAGGGAAACAAAGCTCAATTATCTGCATTTTGACGGACTTGAGATAGCTACCACAAGACCGGAGTTACTTTCAGCATGTGTTGCTGTTGCTATCAACCCGGATGATGACCGCTATAAAGAACATCTTGGTTCTGCTGTCAGGGTCCCACTTTTCGGTCATGATGTAAAGGTCATTGGGGACAAAGAGGTTGATCCCGAATTCGGTACAGGTGTTGTTATGATCTGTACTTTCGGTGACAAGCAGGATGTAAGATGGTGGATCGAGCATGGCCTTCCACTGCGCAAGGCCATTGATAAGAACGGCCGTATGACAGACATAGCTGGTAAATACAAAGGACTGACCATTCCTGAATGCAAGAAAGCGATAATAAAGGATCTTGAAACAGAAGGTTATCTTTTCGAGCAGAAAACACTTGATCAGAATGTGGGTATGTGCTGGAGGTGTGACACTCCCATTGAGATCCTTTCCGAACCTCAGTGGTTCATAAAAATAGACAATGACGAAATATCAAAGGCTGCAAATGAGATCAAGTGGCTTCCGGAGTATATGAAGGTCAGACTTGACAACTGGAACAATACAATGGAATGGGACTGGTGTATATCCCGTCAGAGGCTCTTTGCAACCCCGATACCTGTGTGGTATTGTAAGGAATGTGGCAAAGCAATGGTGGCAAAGGAAGAGTGGATGCCTATCGATCCCACAACAGAACAACCTCCTGAAGCCTGTAAATGTGGATGCACTATCTTCGAGCCTGAAGAGGATGTCCTTGATACATGGATGGACTCATCTATCACAGCACTCCATGTTTCCGGCTGGCTGACAGATCATGAAATGAGGCTGCCGACACAACTTCGCCCACAGGGTCATGATATCATCAGGACATGGGCATTCTACACAATATTACGTTCAATGGCGATCCAGGGTAAGAGACCATGGGATTCCATACTTATCAACGGTATGGTGCTTGGTGAGGACGGTCATAAGATGAGTAAGTCTCTTGGTAATGTAATTTCTCCAGAAGAGGTCGTCAGTGAGTACAGTGCCGATTCATTCAGACAGTGGGCTGCGATAGGGGGTTCTCCGGGTTCCGATATAATGTTCCGATGGAAAGATGTAGTTTCAGCATCAAGGTTCTTTGCCAAGATGTGGAGCATTTACAGGTTCAGTATGTCTCATCTTGAGGAATACGAACACAGTGAACTTGATGTTTCAGAGCTTAAGGTCGTTGACAAATGGCTCTTGAGTAACCTCAACAGGCTCATAGCCTCAGTTACTGATTCAATGGACAATTACCAGTTCGATGAAGCTTTCAAGGCTGTAAGAGGTTTTACATGGGATGTACTTGCAGACAACTATATCGAACTTGTAAAAGCACGCCTTTATGGCGATGATGAAGAAGGAAAGAATGCGGCCAGGTACACATTATATGTAACAATTGATTCTCTTTCCCGCCTGCTGGCACCTTTTGCTCCCTTCTTTGCGGAGGAAATGTTCTCCCGTATCGGTGAAGGAAGTGTACACATACAATCCTGGCCGGAAGTTTGTGAATCACTGATCGATGATGATATCGAGAGTTCAGGTGAATTAATAAAGGAAATCGCAGGCAATGTCAGAAGATATAAATCAGAACGTGGAATGGCATTGAATGCACCACTTGAAAAGATAGAGATATACGGCGATCTTACGGATCTCACAGATGTACTGGGCGCCACAAACTCACCTGTTGAGGTTATGGACGGTGAACCTGACTTTGAGCATGTACCTGTGGACATAAAGCCCAACATGGGTGTCATAGGTCCTAAATTCAGAGGACAGGCAAAGGATATTATCAATGCACTTGCTGAAGAAAATCCCAAAAAGATCGCTGATGAGGCTGCAAAAGGTAAGATCACTGTAAGGCTGAATGGTGATGTTCTGGAGCTGGATCCGGAATGTGTGGAGATAGAAAAGGAAGTTGTCTCGGCAGGAAGGTCTGTGGATGTCCTTGATGTCAGTGGTGTTCCGGTCGTTATTGTAAGGTAGGTCTAAATTGTGTTGTGGTATTTTCAGCATAATCTTTAAAACCATATGACATTTGTTTTATGGTTTTTATAGGTTGAATTGCTGCCAATACAATAAATATCAATATAATAAGCAATAAAAAACAATAAAAGGTATTCATATAGAACACAAAATAACATTGGAATTGTGAAGTAAGGATGAGATATCTATCAATAATATCTATCTGCCTGACAGGTGATTAGTTGAAAATAAAATCCAGGGTACAGCTAAGGAAATCTTCAAAGAATCAACTTTTAAACGATATAGAATCAATTTTTGGAGAAGCGGCTAAAGAACTTGAAAAAAGCAAATTTGAAACAGCAAACATAGATGACCAGTCACTTATTCTTGTTGATGGTGAACCTCTTCTTTTCCAGATAGAAGGATTCTATTTCCCGACCGTAAAAGGTGCCCTTAAACTGGATCTGAGAAAGAATGTAGTAACCGTCGATTCAGGTGCGGTTCGTTTTGTGGTCAATGGTGCCGATATAATGTGTCCGGGAATTGTTGATGCTGACTCCGGGATCATGGAAGGTGATCCTGTGATCATAATAGAGGAGGCCCACGGTAAACCATTGGCTATCGGAACAGCTTTGATGCCTGGTGAAAACATGGTTGGAAATAAGGGTAAAGCAGTAAAATCCATTCATTATGTAGGTGACAAACTCTGGAATCTTGACATCTAACAATTAAAAGAAATCATTAAAATAGGATGAGTTTTAATATAAATATAAATATCAGTAAAATAACAGTACCAACATATCAGCAACAGGTACATACCAATGGTCTTAATGATCCAATAGTCCGGTGGCATTCCGGTATCCCGGTAATATTTTAAGTATTAGTGGCATTAATATAACAATGTTTTTGAATACATGAGGGCGAATTATGGCAAATATCATGAACAAACTGTTTGGTGGCAGCAGCAAAAGCTCAACCACTGAGGATGAATATACCGAACTTGATCTTACTAAATACGAAGAGGTAATTGATGATGAGCCTGCAGAGACCTATATCAGGGTTGCGGAACTCACAAACCTCAATGAGCTGACCTCACTTAAAAAAGAGGTATATGAAGGCAATATATTGATGATCGATATATCCAACATAAAAGTCGATAAGCTACTTCTTGATCGTGCTTTAAAGGATCTCAAAGAAGTTGTAATGGATGTTCATGGCGATATTGCCGGTATTAAGGATGACCAGGTTCTTGTAACTCCTACAGGCATAAAGATCGACAGGTCAAAGATTACCGGTGGCAGATATTGAGTGAAGAGGAATCCTGCCGTAAGTTCGAAACACTAACTTCGTGCCCGCTCTGCCATGAGGATCTGATAGTCAGGTGGCAGGGTGATGATATCCCTTATTTTGGCGAAGTTATGTATATAGCTGCGGCCTGTAAATGTAGTTTCAGGTTTGCCGATACTATTATTCTCTCACAGAAAGAGCCCATGAGGTACGAACTGAAATTAGAGAACCTTGAAGATCTGAATTACAGGGTTGTACGTTCTACTTCAGGGACTATCAGAATACCGGAACTTGGGATCGATGTCGAGCCAGGTTCTATTTCCGAGTCGTATATCACTAATATAGAAGGTGTGATTGACAGGATATATAATGTAGTTGTCACTGCTACAAACTGGTCAAAAGACGATCCTGAAAAATATTCCAGAGGACTTGAAGTTCAGCATGCTCTGGAAGAAGCAATGGACGGGAAAAGGTCCCTTACTGTTGTATTAGAGGATCCATTTGGAAACAGTGCTATAATTTCGGAAAAGGCTAAGTCCCGCGTGCTTTCGCATGAAGAGGCAGAATGTCTGGAGACCGGTATGATAGTCTTTGATACAGGTTCTTCTGAAATGGTGCTTGACGCAAGTGATTCTGATTTATGTTAAATGAATGATAGTTTTAACTGTTTATTCTTTTTCAAATTTTATGTTTATATTTATATTTAAGTGGTTTATTTGAAAAAGTTTAAGTATTTATTTGCAGAAGCTTATTATCATAGATCATAATTATCTTTATTTATATCAGGGGGAACTTATCTGGAAGAAAATTACGAAGCTCTTAATGAAGCAAGTATGCCGTTGATAGGTGATGATGCACCTTCGTTTAAAGCCAGGACGACTCTGGGAAAGATTAATTTTCCGGAAGATTATAAAGGCAAATGGGTAATATTCTTCAGTCATCCTTCTGATTTTACTCCGGTTTGTACGACCGAGTTTATAAAATGTGCAAGTATGCAGGAAGAACTGCGGGAACTCAATACGGAACTTCTTGGTCTTTCTGTTGACAGTATCTATTCTCACATTGCATGGCTTGAAACTATAAGGGACAGGGTAGAATACAAAGGATCTAAAAATGTAGACATAATGTTCCCTGTAATAGAAGATCTGAATATGGATATAGCACGTAAATACGGAATGATCCATCCAAATGCCAATTATACAACAGATGCTGTTCTGGAGAAGTTTGAAAGGTCAGGTGGTGTATTGCCAGCTCAGGAATTCACTACAGAGACAATAAGAGCTGTTTTCATTATTGATCCTGTAGGTAAGGTCCGTTCTATTCTCTATTATCCTTTTACCAATGGGAGATGCATGGCTGAAGTGAAACGTCTTTTAATTGCCCTGCAAAAGTCTGACAGTGAAAATGTTGTCACTCCCGAAGGATGGTTGCCCGGAGATGATGTAATCGTACCATGTCCTGTAACCTGGACCGCTGCGAAGGAGAGGTCTGCAAGATCAGATGAGGATGTAAAATGCATCGACTGGTTCCTGTGCACTAAAAAAGATATATAATTGCAGATTCCTGAAAAATGACTTGAATTGAAAAGAACTTTTTTCTTTCAGATCATGAAAGGAAACGGCTATAAGCAATGTACTTGTTAATGTAGCCAAAATCAAGTCAAATTTATAAAGGTGAATAAATGGCAGAGCAAGAAAAAGAGGCTGCGCTTCCTTCAAAAAAAAATTTTAGTGAATGGTATAATGATCTGCTCCAGAAAGGAGAGGTCATGGATGTCCGATATCCTGTTAAAGGACTGTATGTGTGGTTTCCTTTTGGTTTCAATATCAGAAGAAATGTTTATGACATCATGCGCGGATTGCTTGACAAAGATCATCAGGAAACAATGTTCCCTCTTCTGATTCCCGAAAATGAGTTCATGAAAGAAGCTGAACACATAAAGGGATTTGAGGATGAGGTTTACTGGGTTACACATGGTGGTACCACTCCTCTGGATGTGAAACTTGCACTCCGTCCTACAAGTGAAACTGCTATCTATCCAATGTATAAATTGTGGATAAGATCTCATGCGGATATGCCACTTAAGCTATATCAGATCGTCAATACGTTCCGATACGAAACAAAGCACACACGTCCTCTCATAAGGCTGCGTGAGATAACTTCCTTTAAGGAAGCACACACAGTTCATGCCACGTGGGAGGATGCCGCAGCTCAGGTTGATGAAGCTATCAGGATCTATACTGAATTCTACCGCCAGCTTGCAGTCCCTGTGCTTGCGTCCAGAAGACCTGACTGGGATAAGTTCCCGGGTGCAGACTATACGATAGCTACAGATGCGCTGATGCCAGACGGCAAGACCCTTCAGGTTGGTACTGCTCACCATCTTGGTGACAATTTTGCCAGAACTTTCGACATAACATATGAGGATGCTGAAGGTGAGCAGATATACGCATTCCAGACATGTTACGGGGTTTCCGAGCGCTCCATAGCTGCTCTCATATCTATTCACGGAGATGATAAGGGTCTGGTCCTTCCGCCTGCGGTCGCTCCGGTACAGGTAGTGATTATACCTATCATCTTCAAAAAATCCGATGATGTGCTCGAAGCATGTGAGACGGTAAAGGCGGATCTTGAAGCGGCAGGTGTTCGTGTGAAAATGGATACCAGTGACAACAGACCTGGTGCCAAGTACTATAAGTGGGAAATGCGCGGAGTTCCTGTCCGACTGGAACTCGGACCAAGGGACCTTAAGAAGAATGCTGTAATGCTTGTACGCCGTGATACGGGAGAAAAAGAGCAGGTATCACTTGATAATGCTACGGATGAAGTTCTCTCTCTGCTTGACGCCATCCATGATGATCTTTATAGTAAAGCACGGGCAGATTTGAAAGAAAGAATCTTTGAATGTGAAAACCTTGAAGATATCAGGGAAAAACTTCCAGTGGGTATTGCAAAGATATTCTGGTGCGGTAACAAGGATTGTGGCTTGAAGCTAGAAGATGACATCGGCGCGGGTATACTTGGTATTCCTGACGAACAGTCTGAAGGTTGTTCAGGTAAATGTCCGGTCTGCGGTTCAGATTCAAGCACTCAGGTATATGTTGCCAGGACCTATTGATCCCTTCTGGAAAAAGGTCATATACTCCCTGTAAAATATATCTGGATGATTGGTATGGATACGTTAGCACCTGATAAAGTACGGTTACCTGAAAAGCCGTTGTTCGTCTGCGTTCTTGGAAACACTGAAACCGCATATATTGAAGGTCTTTCGGCTGCGGGTAAGACTGCAAAACTGACGGATTATACTCCTGCAGGGGATGCTGAGGTTCTTGAAACGGGAACTATCATTGATATTCCTATTCTACCCATGACCCCTCCCTATGACACACCTACGCCTGCATTGATAACCCGTGCAGCACTCTCATTAATAGGTGTACCACATATATTTGTAAATGCAGGTCTGAAAGTACTTCCGGCCAAAAAAGTAACTCTGGTCGATATAGGTGGAAAACCAGGTGGTGACATAAGAGACCCAATTGCAGTTAATAATGTTGAAGAGGCTTTTAATAACTCGTTCAAACTCGGTGAGAATCTTTCAAAGGACCATGATCTTGTTATGATCGGGGAAAGCATCCCTGGAGGAACAACAACCGCTAATGCTGTGTTGCAATCACTGGGCTATGATGGAAACGTCAGCAGTAGTGCCGATTCCAATCCTCTGCGCCTTAAGAAGGAGGTTGTCAGGGAAGCAATGGCTTCTTCCGGGATTACTTTTGGTTCACTGCGAGATGATCCTCTGAAGGCCATAGAATCGGTCGGTGATCCTATGATGGTTGCGGTTGCGGGAATTGCAGCAGGTCTGGGTGAAACTCCGGTCATACTTGCCGGTGGTACACAGATGGCATCAATCTTTGCTGTTATAAAACATATGGGCTATTCCACAGATAATATCAAGATAGTTACGACAAGTTATGTTATGAATGATAAGTCCGCAAACTTTGTAGAACTGGCCAATGAAGTAGGGGCAAAATATGAGGGAAAAGATCCTGAATTTGGTAGATCGTCATTCAAAGGTCTGCAACAGTATGAAGCGGGATTTGTAAAAGAAGGCGTAGGTGCCGGAGGTGCGATATACCTTACTGAGCTCTTAGGTCATTCAATGGAGGAATTACGTTCAAAGATCGAGCAACTCTGTGACGAGCTATGTAAGTTCGGAGATCTGGCACGTGTTGGCGGGGAGGATATATAAAGACAGGTTAAGAGTACCGCTAAATATATCTTATATAAGATGTATTCAGGGGGTACTGCCCGAATTTGTGGGGCTGTGGCCTAGTCCGGCATGGCGATGGGCTCCAGCGGATAAATGATGAGCAACGGGTCTGCTGAGACCAACCCGACGGGGTTGGTTCGTGAGGAGCCGTTGGAGCACTGATATGTGCTCAGGAACTGAATGCTGTTTAAACAGCTGTTCGGAGAGACCCGTCGATCGTGAGTTCGAATCTCACCAGCCCCATGTTCACATTCTTTATTCAGACAATAATTCAGTTTTATTTCTGTTTCTGAAAAGGTCTTCCGTCTCCTTCTCTATGCCTAAACTATATATGTAGATAGAACTATATAATTAATAGTAAAATTTAAAATAATAATTTTACAATAAATACACAATAAATACTATAATAAAGTACAATACTATAATTAAGTACAAAGGTTGCCATTAAATTTATATTGCAACGTATTTATTCAATTTACGTATAAAAAGGGAGCCTATTATTCATGCCAGATCGGGATAAAGTACTCATTGTTGATGATGAACAGGCCATAGTGGAATTGATGGGCCTTTATCTGAAGTCCGATTACGAAGTAATTCCTGCATATAGCGGACAGGAGGCACTGGACAAGGTAAAATCCGAAAAACCTGACATAATTCTGCTTGATGTGATGATGCCTGATATGAATGGGTATGAGGTCTGCAGGGTGTTAAAGACTTCAGTGGAAACCCAGTTCTTACCTGTGGTCATGGTTACTGCTCTATCCGGAAAAGATGATCGTATCAAGGGAATCGAAGTTGGTGCGGATGAGTTCCTTGGTAAGCCGGTCAATCGCCTTGAACTTGTTACAAGGGTAAGGTCCCTCTTGAGGATCAAACATCTCCAGGACAAGATACTTGCAGAAAGAAATGAAGCAATGAATTACATTGACGTTGCAGGCTTTATTATCTTTGTTATCGACAGTGATATGAAGATCCATCTTGTCAATACAAAAGGCAACGATGTCCTGGGATATGGTGAATTCGAACTTATAGGACATGATTTCATTGAATCCCTTGTTCCGGAGGAAGAGGCTGATGATCTTCGCTCTCAGTTAACTAAAGCCCTTGAAGAGGAATCTGAACTGCCTGAGTATATGGAACATAAGGTTATTACAAAGGATGGCAGGGAAATTCCGATAAGATGGTATGATGTTGTTCTGGAGGATGACGATGGAAATACTACCGGGGTCCTTCGTTCCGGAGAAGATCTGAGCAAACTCCGATGATTTGCTTTTTCATTTTATGTTTCATTCATCACTCTGTTATTATTTCTGTTGATGCAAAGCTTTAAATTGAATCGCGTTAAGTAGTAGTCCTGTTTCATTGACGGGATAAGTCCCGTGGGAATGTAGCTCTATAAAAAGCTGAACCGTGAAACTATAAAATGAAACTAAGGTGAAGAAATTGTCAAAATCATATTACGCATACGTAAGAGACGCATGGAAAGATCCGGACAATACATATGTAAGGGATCTCAGATGGCAGAGGCTCCAGGAATGGAGAAAGGAAGGATCTGTTACAAAGATCAGGCGTCCGACCCGTATTGATCGTGCACGTTCCCTGGGATACAAAGCCAAGCAGGGTATCGTAGTAGCTCGTGTTAAAGTACGTAAGGGTGGAATGAGAAAGTCCAGGTATGTTCGCGGAAGGCGTACACATCGCATGGGTAAGAACAAGATCACCGGTGGAATGAGTATTCAGAGGATTGCCGAAGATCGTGCCGGAAGAAAATTCCCTAACCTTGAAGTTCTTAACTCTTACTGGGTTGGTGAAGACGGAAGGTCAAAGTGGTATGAAGTTATTCTTGTGGACCCCAGCCATCCTGTGATAAAAAGTGACAGGAACCTTAACTGGATCTGTGACAATGTCCATAAAGGACGTGCTCAGCGTGGAAAGACCAGTGCAGGCCTGAAAGGCAGAGGTATGATGTCACGTGGTACAGGTACTGAAAAGACCAGGCCAAGTATAAGGTCAAACCTTAACCGGGGCAAGTGATCCATTATATCAACCTGCGTGTGATCGCGCATTCTACAGAGGATCTTTCCAGGGTACGAGCTGCTCTGGAATTCTTTTTGCTCAATGCTTTTGATAAATCCCGGAACGTGGTTACTGAAGATCTTGTGGAAGTAACTGAGTTAGAGGGGCATTATGGCAATTCCTTTGTGATGTTAAGTTCCAGTATCACTCGCAAATCGGACTCTGTAAGACTTGCCAGGTTTATCAGGGATAATATGTCCCCTGAAGATGTTAATGTCCTGCGCAGTGAAATGCCTGACAGGCTTGATGATGATCAGTTATTCCATCTGAGGTTTGATAAGCAGGCCGCTTTTTTTGGAAAGCTGGTTCTTAGCTCGTCATCAGATGCCATTAAGGTAAAGGTAAAAATAGCCACTTATCCCAGGGACCGTCTTCAAGCGGGACTTATTGTGGAGGAATTGTTTGGCTAGACCGGCTTTCTATGATCTGAATGTCTGTTCTGTTCCTGAAGGCAATGACACTGTTGAAAAAATAGCCAGTCTTGCGAAACATTTTGGTTTCAGAGGGATTGCCATTACAAACCCTTTCGGATCATGTGAACCTGAAAGACCCGCTATGTTTGATGATCTGGAGATATTTAGCGGTATTGAACTGGAGGTGAACAAAGCTTCCAGACTTCACGGCCTTATAGGAAAATACAGAAAAATGGTCGATGTTATCGTTGTCCATGGTGGCAGTGAAAGTATAAACAGGGCTGCAGTAGAGAATTCCAATGTTGACATACTTTCAAATTTTGGTTCCATGAAAGATAACGGAATAAACCATATTCTGGCCAGATCAGCCCATGATAATAATGTTGCGCTTTCATTTGATCTTGGAGAAATTATCTGTCAGAGAGGTGGCAGAAGGGTAAGGGCATTGTCAAATTTCAGAAAGGATCTGAAACTTATACGTAAATATGATGTTCCTTTTGTGCTTACAGCAAATGCCAGATGCTGCTATGACATGCGCGCTCCCAGGGAACTAATTGCTCTTGCAGGTCTTTTTGGTATGACCCGGGAAGAAGCTATTAAAGGAATTTCCTCTATTCCTGAGAGTATTATAAAAAACAACCGTCCTTCTGACAGGTATGTTTTCGAAGGTGTTGAAATTGTAACTACTCCTCAGGATTGTCTCTTTAATGGTGGTGAGGAAAAATGAAGATAGTTCCACCTACTATGAGGGAGAAGAAAAGGTATCTTGCATTCGAACTCATTGCTGAGGAACAAGTGAGCAGAGATGAACTGATCAGAGAGATATTCTCTGCATCAGGTGGTTTGCTTGGTGATCTTGGTTCCAGCGAATGCAATATATGGCTTCTTGCCTTTGAAGATCATAAAGGTGTAGTAAGTTGTAACAGAGATTACGTTTCAAGAACCCGTGCTGCACTTAGTACGATTACCAGCGTAAAGGGTAAAAGGGTTACTTTTCATATCCTTGGCGTGTCAGGTACGGTTCTTGGTGCGACAAAAAAGTATTTAGAGGGTGTGGATGTATTTAACCCCGAAGAACAGTCACATATAAATGAGTAGAGAGCATATTTCAGTTAATTATCGTATATATTCTATTTAAATAATTTATAATTCAGGAGATGAAGTGAAGATGCAAATGACACCACAGATGGGCTATGATCGTGCCATCACAGTTTTTAGTCCCGACGGACGTCTCTTTCAGGTAGAATATGCAAGAGAAGCAGTAAAAAGAGGTACAACCGCAGCGGGAGTAAAAGCAAAAGACGGTGTGGTACTGCTTGTGGATAAAAGAATAACAAGCAGGTTAATAGAAGCTGAATCGATTGAAAAGATATTCCAGATCGATGATCACATAGGTGTTGCCACTTCAGGATTGGTAGCCGATGCCAGGGCGCTTGTGGACAGGGCACGGGTAGAAGCTCAGATCAATATGGTATCATATGACGAACCTATAGGCGTTGAAGTTATTGCCAAGAAGATATGTGACCATAAGCAAACATATACTCAATATGGTGGTGTTCGCCCTTACGGAACAGCACTTCTTATTGCAGGTGTTGATGATTCCAGACCGCGTCTGTTCGAAAGTGATCCAAGTGGTGCACTGCTTGAATACAAAGCCACTGCCATTGGTGCCGGAAGGAATGCCTTTATGGAAATATTCGAGGCAGACTTCAGTGATGATATGGATATAGATGCAGCCATAATGCTTGGTATGAAAGCACTTTATTCTTCAACGGAAGGAAAGCTGGATGCTTCCACACTGGAGCTTGGCATTATAACACTTGATAACCGCAACTTCAGAAAGCTTGAAGAAAACGAAGTTGCAACTTTTGTTTCAAGGATCAGTGAAGAGCTTAAAGATGAAGTTAAAGAAGATGAATCAGAAGAGCAGGAAGATTCAAACGAATAATACTAACAATGTCATGGGGTGAACTAACATGGTATCTCTTGATGAGTCTGTAATCGCAAGGCTCAAGAAAGGAAAGAATAATTTTGAAGTCTTTGTCGAACCTGAAGGTGCGTTTTCACTTAAAAGGGGTGAGGATGTAAATATGGAAGATATTATAGCCGTAGAGTCTGTCTTTTACGATGCCAATCAGGGTGACCATGTTGCTGAATCTGACCTTTTGAATACTTTTGAGACTGATAACGTAATGGAGATAGCCAAACAGATCATCCTGCACGGTGAACTTCAGCTCACAAGTGAACAGAGGAAGAAGATCCTCGAAGAAAAGACCAGACAGGTTATAACTATTATTGCCCAGAATGCAATCAACCCTCAGACCAGAGCACCTCATCCGCCTTCAAGGATTGAAAAGGCAATGGAAGAAGCTAAAGTTCATATAGATCCTACCAAAAGTGTTGATGAGCAGGTTAATATTGTAATGAAAGCAATCAGACCGATCATACCTATAAGGTTCGAGGAAGTTGAGATTGCTGTTAAGATCCCTGGTGAATATGCAGCGAAGGCTTACGGGGATATAGCTAACTTTGCAAACCTTGTTAAGAATGAATGGCAAAATGATGGTTCATGGGTTGCAGTTGTTAAAATGCCTGCAGGTCTTCAGAATGATTTCTACGGCCTTGTGAATCGCCTTTCAAAAGGAGATGCAGAAACTAAATTATTATGAGGCCCCATAATGGAACGTGAAATTGTAATTCCGGGACAGTTTCTGTCCGATAATAAAAATGACTCCGGTCCCGGTACTTATGTGAAGGACGGAAAAGTCTATTCTCTTTTATACGGTGTGAAGAACGCTAAAAATAAGATATCTGTGATTCCTTTCTCCGGAAAATATATTCCATCCCCCAGGGATTATGTGATCGGCACAGTTATAGAAATAACTCCTTCTAACTGGATATTCGATATAGGTTCTCCTTATGATGGATTACTTCATGTTTCGGAATATCCCAGGAGGGTGGAACAGGATAAAATGGCAGAATTGATGGATTTTGGTAGTTCTGCATTGCTCCGTGTAAAAGATGTAAATTCATCCATGAAGGTCGAACTGACCATGAAAGAACGCGGTCTCAGAGCTCTTAAGGTGGGCCGTGTTATTGAAGTTACTCCTGCAAAGGTCCCGCGTATCATAGGACACGGAGGTTCTATGGTCTCAATGCTCAAGAAAGAAACAGATTGTGACATATTTGTGGGACAGAATGGAAGAATATGGATCAGGGGAAAAGATGGTAAAATGGACCTTCTCACTGAAGCTATTAAGCTTATTATGAAACATTCTCACACTTCCGGATTGACGGATAGGATTTCCCAGTTTTTGGAGAATGGGATAGATGTTGTTTCTGAGAAGGATGAAACTGTTTTGGAAAATGATCTCGCAGAGGATACGGAAGATGAAAGCGAGATACAGGAAGATACCTACAGAAAAGTAGATGCGCTTCTGGATGACGATAATTGATCCGGATGTGGCTCTTTTTTATCAGGGAGAATGTGCGAACATTGGAGAATTAATATGAGTGATAAACCTGAAAAGTTCATTGATGAAAATGGATTACGTCTTGACGGAAGACGTATTGATGAGATCAGGCCCATGAAAATGGAGATAGGAGTACTCTCCAGGGCTGATGGTTCATGTTATCTTGAATGGGGTAAGAACAAGGTGCTTGCAGCTGTTTATGGCCCAAGGGAACTTCACCCCAGAAGATTACAGAAAGCAGATTCAGTATTAATAAGATATCGTTATAATATGGCGGCCTTCTCTGTGGAGGACCGTATAAGACCGGGTCCCAGCAGAAGAAGTACTGAGATATCAAAAGTAAGCCGTGAAGCATTCGAGCCAGTAGTGCTCACACATCTTTATCCCGGTGCTGTAATTGATGTTTTTGCAGAGGTTCTGCAGGCAGATGCCGGAACACGTACTGCAGCTATAAATGCAGCTTCCGTGGCACTTGCAGATGCAGGAATTCCAATGAAGGGATTGATTTCCGCCTGTGCCGTGGGAAAAGTTGACGGTCAGTTAGTACTTGATCTTAACAAACCGGAAGATAATTACGGAGATGCTGACATTCCTATGGCTCTCACCTCAGATGGTGAGATAACATTGCTGCAGATGGACGGTGATGTTACACAGGAAGAATTCAAGAAAGCAATTGAAATGTGTAAAGAAGGATGCCGTCAGATACTTGAGATTCAAAAAGAGACCCTCAAGAACAAATTCACCAAACTGGATGAAGTCGATATATCCGATGAGGATGAAGATGTTGATATTTCCACTATTGTTGAAAGTACACTGGAGCCATCAGAAGATGAGGAAACAGAGGATCAGGATGAAGGATCAGATGAATATCAGGATGATGGATCCGCTGAAGAAGATGAAAATGAAGATGATTCGGTGTCAGAGGATGAAGAGGAAGACAATGAGGATGATCTGATAGAGGATTCTGAAGAGTCTATCAAAAGAATCGATGAGGACGATCCTGATGATGAAGAGGATGATGCTTGAGGTGTGATCATGGGTAATGAAGTAATGTCTGTACTTAAAAAAGATTATATCTATAATCTGATGCTTAAAGGAAAGCGTGCTGATGGACGTGCCTTTGATGAAATAAGGGATATTGATCTCAGGACCAATGTTATCGATAAAGCAGAAGGGTCTGCATGGATAAAACTTGGTGGGACCGAGCTGCTTGTAGGTATCAAACTTCAGGTAGGTTCTCCATTCCCGGATTCTGAAGGTGAGGGTGTGATCATCACAAGCATGGAACTGAATCCGATAGCTTCTCCTGATTTTGAGGCAGGCCCGCCAAAAGAGGATGCAATTGAAATGGCCCGTGTTACTGACAGAGGTATCCGTGAATCAGGCGCAATTGATTTAAGCAAGTTGTGTATTACGGAGGGAGAAGAAGTTTGGATCGTATTCATCGACATCCATGTTCTCAATAATGAAGGAAACATTCAGGACGCTGCCTCTCTTGCTGCAATAGCTGCTCTTATGACGACCACTATTCCGGGTGAACGCGAAGGGCGTGGAGAGGATATGCCTATGCCTATAAGGGACATGCCTGTGTCCGTATCACTTGTAGACATTGGCGGTGAGGTGATGGTCGATCCGGATCTTGATGAAGAAGCAGTCTGCGATTCCCGATTAACTATCGTTTCCAATCAGGACGGCTCTATATCAGGAATGCAAAAGAGCGGTGATGGTGCACTTAATGATGAAAAACTGTTAAAAGCTGTATCACTCGCATGCAAGAAAGCATCCGAACTCAGGGAAACCCATTTGTTGAATATCTGAACCCCGGGTCTAAACTTAAAATCAAAATTGGATATCATAAATTCACACCATTTCAAGGAGATATGATTCATGGCAAAAAAGTACACGAGGAAAGGTCGTGTATCCAGATCTGCTGGTAGGTTTGGTACACGATATGGTAGGAAAGACCGTAAAATGGTAGCGGATCTTGAAGCGAAAATGCGTATGCCTCATAAGTGCCCTAATTGCGCACGGCCTAATGTAAAGAGGACAGGTACAGGTATATGGAAATGTACAAAATGTGGCTATACTTTTGCAGGTGGCACATTCCTGCCTCAGACAAACGTGGGCAGAACAGTCGCACGTTCGGTAAAGAAGGCAAAAGAAGAAGCTGCAGCAGAAGAGTAAGGTGAATATGGCTTATAAATGTACCAGATGCAAAAGAAATGTTGAGATCGATTATGAGTATACAGGTATCCGTTGTCCTTACTGCGGGCACCGTATTCTTGTAAAAGAACGTCCGACAACTATCAAACGCATCAAAGCAGAGTAGAAGCGATGCTCATCACTTCTTCTCGCAAACCTTCTGCCGGAACACGCACTTTATGTAAGTATCTGGCATCATTTTTTGGTTGTGAGTATTGCAATCGTGGTAAGATGAGTATGGGCGAGGTTCTGACCCTCTCTCATAACATGCCTCTTATTGTGGTTGGTGAATATCATGGAAACCCGGGAAGCATGGCTTTCTATGATCCAACGGGTTTTTGTGTTCTTTCAATTTATATGTCAGTGTTGAATTCACCTTCCGATTATCCTGCTAAGTCGTCAGTTGTTCCTTTGATATCAGGTAACAATGAACTTGTTCCTATTCTGTCTGATCTTCTTTTTTCTGACCTAAAGAATGAAATGGCTTCTCCACTGTCCCTTGAAATAAATGATGACAGAATGGATTTTAAGGAGAATAATACTATTCTTTTCACCCTCAGGTTAAAGAGTCACATGATCTTTGAAGGTGATGAAACTTGCTTATGAGATTCCGATCGGTTTTTGAAATACCGGCTGCAAATCTTGTATATCGTTCCCTCATCCCTGAAATGGAAGACAGGATTACCGATAGATCATCTGTGGATATGAAGGTTGAAGGTTCTTCACTCTTCCTTGAAGTAAGGTCTGATGATCTTATAGCCATGCGCTCAACGCTGAATACCTGGCTACGTCTGATACAGGTTGCATCAGAAACAGCAGATTGTCTGGAATGATGTCCATCCCTTGAACTGTTTTCTTTTAGATCTGGAAAAATACTATTTTTTCTTTATTTTCATTGTTTCTTTTTCTCATTTGCGTCTCATGTACATAGAAACATTAAAATCCCTTCAAGTTTATTGGTATTCCAGGTGAAACCAAATGAGTACGCAAATACCCCCACAGATACAGAACCAGTTGTCCCAGTTACAACAGGTTCAGCAGCAGGCACAGTCTCTTGCCATGCAGAAATCTCAGGTCGAATCCAGACAAAAAGAAGCACAAATGGCTCTGGAAGAATTGGATAAACTTCCGGAAGATGTTACTATCTATCGTACAGTAGGTGAACTGCAGATAAAATCCACCAGAGAAGAGGCTGTTTCAAAACTTAACGAAAAGATCGAGACCCTTTCACTCAGGTTGCAATCTATTACCAGACAGGAAGAACGGATCTCAAAGCGTTTTACACAACTTCAGGAACAGATCGAACAATCTATGGGGAACCAGGCACAATAAGCCTTCTCCATGCTGATGACGTTAATGACATGCAATGTTATTAATGTTCAGAGGTTTCCATGCAAGTTGAAGAAACGGAGTTTTACAATAAACTTCTGGATTACAATAATATTCTTTATCTTTGCCACCGAAATGCTGATCCGGATGCTGTAAGCAGTGCTTTTGCTCTTTCTGAGGCCCTTGGAGGAACAATAGGTCTTGTAGATGGATGCAACAGGGTTGCTTCACTTATTATTGACAAACTCGATATCGATGTGGTCGAGAGACCCGACCCTTCTGAATATGATATTACACTGGTAGTTGATACTTCTACCAGTTCACAGCTCAATGACATAAAACTGGGCAAATATTGTGTGATCGACCATCATGCTACCACAGCTCTCATTGAGAACGCCGAGTTCTATCTTCATCGGCATGCAACATCAACTGCGGAAATGGTCTTTAATATACTCACGTCCATGGGTGCACCGATTATGCGTCGCACTGCCATTGGCCTTCTAACAGGTATAGTAACGGATACAGGTCATTTTAAACATGCTACACATGATACATTCAGGACAGTATCCGAGATCATCGCCATCAGTGGTGTGGAATATGCCGATGTTCTGGAAATGATGGCTTCAACTCCTCAGGATATATCAATGAGGATTGCAATGCTGAAGTGTGCAACAAGAGCAAGCATTGAAAGAGTTGATGACTGGTTGGTAGTGAATTCTCATGTGAATTCTTTTGGTGGGGCTGCTTCTTCTATGTTCCTGAACGTAGGAGCGGATGTAGCTCTGATCGGTACATCACGTGATAGCAATATAAGAGTTAGCGGGCGGGCAAAACGTGAAGCTGTGGCTGCTGGTGTGAATCTGGGAAAGATTATGGAAGATATCAGCCAGAATTATGATGGTACCGGCGGAGGTCATGCAGGAGCTGCAGGAATTGATGTGATTGCCGATATGGATACCATCATCGGTGAATGTAAAAACAGGATACGTGATATTCTTAAGGGAAAACCCAATCCTTCTATATGTGATTCTTTAAGTGAGGAAGAAGATTCTGATTAATCTGAGAAAGGGGAAATTAGATGATAGAGTACTGGAACCCATTGATCGAAAGGATGCCAGTTGATGAACTGGAAATGATGCAGGAAAAGAAACTTAAAAATCTGGTCAATTATGTCTACCAGCATTCCGAGTTCTATAAGAATAGATTCGATGATGCAGGCGTAAAACCGGAAGATATCAGAACACTGGACGACCTGAAGAAACTTCCCTTTACATATAAGTCAGATCTCAGGGACACCTATCCCACAGGTATGTTCTGTGTTCCCAATGAGCAGCTGGTTCGTTTTCATGTATCCTCAGGTACAACAGGAAAACCAACTGTAGTGGGATACACAAAGAATGATATTCATGAATGGAATACATCCCTTGCAAGGGCACTGACTTCGATCGGTGTGGGACGTGGTGATGTTATCCAGGTCAGCTATGGATATGGTCTTTTCACCGGTGGCCTTGGTCTTCATTATGGTGCTGAGGAAGTAGGATCAACCGTTCTTCCTACAAGCTCGGGTAATACGGAAAAGCAGCTTGAACTTATGCAGGACCTAAACAGCAGTGTAATTGCATGCACACCTTCTTATTTCCTTTTCATGAGTGAGGTTGCAAAACAGAATGACCTGAGTATACAGAATGACACAAAGCTTAAAGCCGGCATATTCGGTGCAGAACCCTGGTCCGAAGAAATGAGAGACAGGATCGAGGAAGCAACCGGGATCAAGGCTTATGATATATATGGAACTTCCGAACTCAGTGGTCCGTTATGTACGGAATGTCAGTACCAGGATGGAATTCACATCTGGGCAGATCAGTTTCTGATCGAGGTAATTGATCCTGAAACTGGGGAACAGCTGAATGACGGGGAGCGTGGAGAACTTGTGATCACCACTCTGGCAAAGGAAGCACTGCCTCTTATAAGGTACCGTATTGGTGATATCACTGTCATTAACAAGGAACCATGCAAATGCGGTCGCACACATCCGCGTATCATGAGAGTTCTCGGACGTGCTGATGACATGCTGATAGTGCGTGGTATCAATGTATTCCCGGGTCAGGTGGAGTCCGTACTCATGACCATACCAGAAGTTGGTGAACATTTCCTTATTCTTGTTGACAGGGTCAATGAGCTTGATGTTATGAAGATACAGATAGAAATGACCGATGAGGCATTCAGTGATAAGGTCAATGACATTATTGCTCTTGAGGAAAAGGTTCAGGCAGCACTTAAGAATGTGCTCAATCTTGCAGTGAAGGTGGAACTTGTTGAAAAGGGCAGTATCCCCAGATCAATGGGCAAGGCCAAGAAAGTGATAGACAACAGAAAGTTATAAGCTTTCGCAGTACATAACTTCTAATAAAAATGCAGGTGCTAAAATGGAAGAGAAAATCATCAAACAGATCTCACTTTTCGCTGAGAACAAACCCGGTCGTCTTGCTAATATTGCAGCAAACTTCAGAAAGGCAGGCATCAATATAAGAGCATTCACAATTGCCGAAGCAGGAGATTTCGGTATCATTCGTATGGTCGTGGATAAACCGGATCAGGCACATGAAGTTCTTCATAATGCCGGATTTACCGTTTCCGAAACAAGTGTACTTGGAGTGGAGATGGAAGATGTTCCCGGAGGCCTGGGAAAGATAGCTGATGTCCTTGGAGATAAGGGTATTAATATTGATTATGCATATGCTTTTGTCACAAAGACAGAGAAGGCTCTTCTTATCCTCAGGGTAAATGACATCGATGGTGCCATTAAGATCCTCAATGATGCAGGTATAAAACTCATAGACATGGCCAATATTCAGGAGATATGATCTTCTGAATATGTTCTTTTCTTTCAGTTCATATTTTTATCTTCAAATCTGTTTTCTTATTAAATTATAATTTTCATGTTCTGGCAGTATTGGATATTCTTCTGATATCAATTGTCATTCGACCATTAATATTTTATACAACTTCCTGTCATTCCAATTAAAATGACAGATACTATTAGCTCAAACGGAGTCAGAAAACCTAAATCAAAACTCGGAGGCTCACACACTACTATTATCGGTGGCCGTAATGGTAAAAAAATAGTATCTTTAGTGAGTCAGCATCCAGAGATAAAAAAAATGATACCTTCAGTGGTAACTGTAAAGGGTAAAGGAAACTCCGGGGGTATGCTGACAGCTAGGGTACAAAGACCCGATGCTAGGGGGAACCTGCGACTTCTTCTTTCACACGGTACTTCTTTTCAGGAACTGCGTATAGTTACGAATGTTGGTAGTTTTGAGGAAGGGGAACGCATCATGGAAGAAATAAATTCTTCATTACTCGATAACTGAAGGTGAGAATTATGTTCATTGGAATTGATCACGGTACAACTGCAATGCGTTTTGCTGCACTTTTTCCCAATGGTAGAGTTTTGAAACTTGAAATTCCAAGAACAGAAGCCTCCGGGATGTCAGAATCCCTTCTTGTTTCAAAAATGGAAGATGCTTTCGGAGTTCAAAGTGCTGAAATATCTCTTATGGCTGTGACCTATTCAATGGGTGATGGTATAAGGGATATCGAGGATATAAAGGCGGTTAAGAACAGAGGAATTAAAAGTATAGAGGGAGCCGGTAAAAAGACAGGTGGAGGAAGCCGTGTTTTTGATGCAGTGCAGCACTCAGATATTCCTGCTGTGGTAATTCCCGGCATCCATGAAAATAGTGGTACAGATTCCCGTCTCAATGTCTTTTCACATTCCACCAGTCCTGAAAAAGTGGGTATAGCCTATCATGCTTTTTCTCTTGGTTTTAATGATTTCATCCTTTCGGATATCAGTTCCAATACGGTCACCCTGGCTGTTGCGGACAGTAAAATTGTCGGAGCCATTGATGCCTGCATCTTTGCGCCCGGATTGCAGCACGGACCTCTGGATGTCCGGGCTCTGAGGGATGTGGATGCCGGAAGAATGCGCGCTAACGAAGCGTTCGTAAATTCAGGTGTTCTCAAACATACTCTTTTTAAAAATCGACATGAGCTTATTAAAGCGTCATCATGCAGAGATCCACAGGCAATACTGGCAATTGAAAGAATAGCACTTTTTGCTGCTATGGAAATTGCAGGTATGCAGATCTTAATGAAGGATTATGCTTCCACAGGTGAGATCATTATAGAAGGATCTGTAGGTGAGCTTCCTGAGGTTGTAGCGCAGATCGAGAAACACCTTGGTTTAAAAGTTCATGTTCTTGACCGGTGGAGTGCTGCAATTGGATGTGCCGAGATCGCCCGGGCTATTCATGAAGGTTCTAAGGATATTCTTGGTATTAATATCAATTTTTCTAATTGATTTTGGTATCTTGTTTGCTATTTCAAATTTAAAATTATAAATACCAAACAATAAAATAACAAGTTGCATTATATATATATTAAAAATAAAATTCACTCAGAATTTAATACATTTACCTGTCAGATAAATAACAGAAACTCCTTTTTTCTGTTGCTTTTTCCGGATAACTTCTCTGAGCAGACCAGATGTTTTCTCAACACCATCTTCATTTATCTTTCTATCAATATCAATGAAGGTTGTATCAGGTACAAGTGTTTTAACTATTTCACTCAGATCTGGTGTTTTTTGTCCGCCGGTCATTGCAGCTATTTCATTCTGAAGAATGATAACAAGGATATCAAATTCTTCATTCACTGCATTAATAAGTCCTATAATTCCTGAATGAGCAAGTCCGAAGTCTCCGATAACTGCTATACCTTTTCCCTGGAAGCCACAGGCTGTGGAGATCGCTCCTCCAAGTGAAAAACCTGTGTCTACTGCATTAAGCGGATCTGGCGCCGTGCGTATGGAGCATCCCATATCCCCTGCAACCGGTCCCATGTCATGCAGCACATTGTATAAAGGTATGAATGGACATTCACTACATATGGGTCTTGAACCCCTGCTGGCGATTGTCTGTATGTAGGTGTACTCCGAAACTTCATCGTTATCGATATTCTCAAAGGCAAATAGCACATGTTCTTTTTCTATTATTCCAAATGGAAGGTGACCGGTCCTTTTACCAAGGATTCTGTCACAGGTATTTATATGAGATTCTATGAAAGGCTCGCTTTCTTCAACAATAAGTATTCGTTCATGTTTATTTATGAACCGCTTCACGAGCTTATACGGGAAGGGGGATACGATTCCAAGAGCAAGATGTGAATAATCTGAATATACCGCACTTTCAGATAATATGTCATCTATTATCGCTGAGGGATAGCCGGATGATATTATACCTGTCTTTTCACCGCGAAAGGACATGTGAGTTAATTCTGTGTTTTCAGATTCATTGATAAGGACAGGCTCGGATTCAATATGGAAAAGCTGATGTTTTCCATGCATTGTCAGTTTCCAGATGTCCCTGTTAAGTTTCTTTGAAGGGCCCTCTGTATTTTCCGCAACCCCTATTCTATTGGAGATTTGTTCTCTTTTTTCCAGTCGGTCTGTGATCCTCATGATCACGGGAACCTTTGCTTCTTCTGAGATTTTAAAGGCCCTGTTCAGGGAGTCATAAGCATCCAGCGGAGTTGCAGGGTCAAAAACAACTGTTTCGGCAATTGATCCGTAGAATCTTGAATCCTGTTCGTTCTGCGAAGCTTTAGCTCCGGGGTCATCACCTGCAAGTATTACAAGACCTGCACCAATAGTATGCATCATTGCTGTCATGAGCGGGTCTGAAAGCAGGTTCATTCCAACGTGTTTTACAAGAACCAGAGACCTTCTCCCTGTAGCCGAGGCACCAAGCGAAGCTTCCATTGCTGCTTTTTCATTGGTGAACCAGTGAATGTCATAATTGTTCACTTCTTTCTTTTCAAAAAAGTAATCCACAACAGCAGTTATTGGATAACCGGCTACGGCAGTAATGAACCTCACATTGCTGTCAGTGGCTGCAAGGTATATTGCTTCAAGGCCGGTTATATCCTTATTCTCAGTCATAATTCTGTCATTCTGGTTGTGCATCAAGCCGGACAGAGTCGTCAGGTTGCGCAAACCATGCCAGTGCTGCCAGCGCTCCTATTACTCCGTTGCCATCAAGCCAGACGTCCACTCCGCTGTCCTTTGCATATTGAAGAGCGTATTCTCTTGTAAGTTCGGCACTGCGACACTGTTTAGCGTACTCCTTTATTTTTCCGCTCTCAAAATCTGAAAGTACCACCATTCCGGTCTCATCGGATACACTATACTTCAGAAGTGCTGCCTTTACGCTTTCAAGTAATTCCTGTTTTGCATTCTCATCGACGCATCCGAATTCGAGAACTGTTGAGACACAGTTCTGCGTCCTTGCAGATACAGGAAACAGCTGTACGAGTGAATGTGAAAGGTAGATCGATTCGCTGCAATCAAGCTCTTTGGCCACGTTATGGGTAAGTGTCCATGTTGCACCTTCTTCTTTAGTGTCCGTATCATCAATACCTATAAGCACTCTTTCCCTCTTTGGAACTGTTATTGTGCCTTTGGCAGCACGTCCGCCGCCGGATTCTGTATAATCGCAGCGTATTACTCCCTGAGCAAATGCTCTGCATTTTGTGGCGCCTACTCCACCTCCTCCAAGACCGGAATAGGTAATATGAACCTCATTTCCTTCGACGATAACGGATTCAATTCCTGCGGCTGCAGTTGATGGTTTAAGCTCAAGGGGAGATGTTCCTATACTGACAGTGTATCGTATCATGTTTCCGATGGAACGTGTTTTCAGGATTAGTGGTGAATGTGAATAATGGAACTTGGACCATGCTGCACCACCATAACAGTTAGTATGCTCGATTATCTCAGCATATTCGTTGTTCCTGTCGCATATTGCATATATGCCCCTGTATGGAGTGGTATAGGGGTCATTAAGTTCTATCTCTTTCATTTGGGTGTTAATTACCGGTCAATACCTTAAATGTTTTGTTTGAATATATCATTCAAATCTAACTTTCATTCATGATTCTCTTGTAGACTAACTATTTCATTTCGGGTTTGAAAAGACCAAAAAACTTTGTTCCGGAAGGAAAGAATACTCTTCAATCAATCTGTAACCTGCGTCTTTCATCTCCTCCTTTATTGTTTTTTCAGGAACATAGTGTCCAAAAAAATGATGAAAACTGAACCATCTTTTTCCATCATAATCAATGATAGCAATCTTTCCGTCTTTTTTAAGATATTTGAACAGATTCCTGAAATAGTCCACACGGTCAGGTATATGATGGTATACGTTACGAAGAAATACCATATCAAGTTCTTCATTAATGAAAGGTAATCTCCCCTGTTCTGCAAGAACTGTTTCTATATTGTGAATTCCTTCTTTATTTGATATATTTTTCAGAAAGTTGAGGAATCCACTGTTCGTATCAACAGCATATACTTTCCCTTCGTTTTCAACCTCTCTGGAGAATCGGAGGGAAAAATAACCACCTCCTGAACCGATATCTGCTATCTTCTTTCCCTTTTCAGGAGCAAGGGATCTTATTATTTCTTGCCACATACTGCTTGTCCTTGCTGCTTTCCTGTTGAACATCCTGGCTTTTAGATCAAACATTTATATAACCTCCAATATAAATTTTTTCAATATGATCTCACTCATTCTCTGAGTTCCGCTTTTCTCCTGTTGCTATGCATCAGCCAGAGTCCCGAAAGCAGGAAAAAGGTTGTCCAGCCACTTATTCCGATGCTGTATGTCTTTGCCAGGTCTGCAAGCAGATATATTACCCCCACGATCATTACCAGCAATCCGAACCAGTTACTTTTTCTGTTTGTTCTCATTCTTATCACCTTTAAGCAACAATTCTGCTAGTTGCTCTAATTGTGTATCATGGACAGAAATGTCGATATCACCGAATTTGCCTGAGATATGCAGGACACCGGGTTCGTTAAAATTAATATCTGCTATTTCCAGTACTCCGCTTATCTCCATCACATTGGTGCAGTCACATTGTGTTTTCAGGTTCTTTATATAGCTGAAATCACTTATTGCAGCCGAAAATGCAAATTGATTCCCGATCATCTCTCTCACAATAGATCATATCCTCATGCAGGTATTTTAAAAAAATCTGGAATGATTGTTACTTTAGTTACATTGATATAAGCAGGTAACATTATTGTTACCGATCTATCAATGAAAAGTCACGAACTTTTTGTGGAAATGGCATCTGAGAACAGACTTGCTATACTAAAATCACTGGAAAAAGAATCATTGAAATTCACCCGGATCAAAAAAATCATTGATGCCACATCTCCGGAACTCTCCAGACAGTTAGATCGTCTGTCCGGAAAAGACCTTATTTTAAAAGACGGTGAAGGATACTATTCACTTACATATCTGGGAAAACTGGTGGTGTTATCATTACCCAATCTGGAATCCATTGCAAAAAGGTCGGATTTTTTCCGGTATCATGATACTTCCCCGATACCACATCATCTGCTCAGGGAACTGGATTCCCTTACCAGAACAGAATGTATCGAAGGTGTATTTGTTTTGGTGAACAAAATGACATCCTTGTTCGAACAGATCCATGAATATGGGTGGTATCTTTCCGATGATTTTCCTCGTTTCTATATACCTCAGGTAGAAAAAAAGCTGGAGGAAGGTGTGATTTTCCGTGCCATTTATCCCCGGAATTTAATTGAGAACTTAAAGGAGGATCTTCCTGAGGTATTGTTTGAACATATTGAGATCCGGACACTTGATGAGGTTCGTATTGTCATAAACGTCACTGACAGTTTCGGTATGCTTGCATTACCGGGTCCTGATGGTAAAATAGACAGGGATCATGTTCTTATAGGGTATGATGAACAATTCATAAAATGGTGCAAGGCTGTTTTTAATTATTATTTTGAAATATCTGAAAGATACCAGTGATCAGGCACTAAAAGGTGTGTTTTTATCTCACATATCCCTCATCCTTCAGACTGACGTACTTTCCCTCACCTATTACAACATGGTCCAGCACATCAATGCCAAGTAATTTTCCGCCTTCTACAAGTTTCTCGGTTACTGCAATATCTTCTCTGCTAGGAGTAGGGTCACCTGAAGGATGGTTATGTGAGATTATCACGGAAGCACATGATTCCATGAGTGCTGTTTTGAAAACCTCTCTTGGATGAACAATATTGGCATTCAGGCTGCCAATGGAAATTAATTCTTCGCGGATGACCTGGTTTTTTGTATCAAGTAGCAGTGCCACAAGTCTTTCACGCTTATGCTCGCGCATTCCGGGATAAAGGATAGAATAAACATCTGCAGGTGATCTGATCTTTCTTTTAGGTTCGTCGGTGAATCCTTCAAGTTTGCGGGCAAGTTCAAAGATTGCAGCTATCTGTGCAGCTTTTGCATTACCTATTCCGTGTATACTTTTGAGCTTTGTAATGTTTGCCTGACTCAGTTGTTTGATATTGTATTCCGAAAAGATACGGCTGCACATATTCACAACATTCTCTTTGCGTGAGCCGGTTCTGAGGATAATGGCCAGCAGTTCTGCATTGGAGAGTGCTTCAGGTCCGTATTTGAGAAGTCTTTCACGCGGTCTGTCCTCCTGTGGCATGTCATGGATACTTATCTTGTAGTCATTCATTGCAATTGCTACAAAACAGGAGAATATAAATTAATCGTAATGATTCTATTATAAATTCAAGTATATCTAAAAAATAGTTTTTATGAATCGTACAAATCTCCATTTTCGCTGTGTACTTATAGAATGAACTGTCATAACGTCCTGCATGAAAGTCATTTGTGTTGCAGGCTATAAGAATTCCGGAAAAACAACTCTGGTAACACGTCTTGTGGAAGCTCTTTCAGAATATGGTTCTGTTGGTACGGTAAAACAGATGCTTCATCACCGTTTTAATCCGGCAGGAACAGATACCGGAAAACATTTCGATTCAGGTGCTGATGTCATAACAGCCGTCACAGATACCGAGCTTGTAACTGTAAAAAGAAATCCTTCTCTGGAAGATGCACTCGATTCCCTTGCGGATAATGGTGTGGATTTTGCCATCTTGGAAGGTGCAAAGAGCAGTAGTCTTCCGAAGTTCTTCCTTGGTGAGGTTGCAAGTTCTGATGAGGTATCTGATATTCTTGTAAAACTGCCTGAGAGGTCGGAATGGGATATTGACGCTCTTGTAAAGATTGTTCTTGAGCAGCCAGAATGGGTTACCCTTGATTCACTTATTATGAAGGTCCGTTCCAATCCTGATATTCATCTTTCGGGAGGAATAGCAACGTTCACCGGAATAGTCCGGAGGATCAATGATGATGTGGAAACCACTGCGATAGAATTTGAAAAATACGAAAGTGTTGCTGACAGGGCTATTGAGGGGATATGTGCAGAACTCAAAGAAAAAGACGATATAATCGATGTTCTCATTCATCACAGGACTGGATTAATAAAGGCCGGTGAGGATATAGTCTATATTGTTGTTGCTGCGGCTCATAGGCAGGAACTTTTCGAAACACTTATCGAAGCTCTTGAGCGCATCAAAGAGGATGTGCCCATATGGAAAAAAGAATTCACCATCGACGGTGATTTCTGGGTGCATGACAGGTTTTGATCCTTATCTGTTCTTCAGACCCATGCGCTCATCTATCTCTTCAGCTATTATTTCAAGCTCCTGAAAAATACGTTCAGAATCTTTTTTCATCTCCTGTACTGCGGCCTTGAGACTTCCGCCGCGAATGTAGAGGCCTCTTTTTTCTCTGTATATAATGCCGGATTTGATAAGATTTCTGATATGATGATTTACTCTTGAAAGGTTAACTTCCAGATTTTCTGCGATTGCATCTGAGGATACCTTGTCATCTTTTTCGGCAAGCTGTAGCAGCAGATCCTGGACTATCCGTGTGGCAATATTTTCAGTATCCCTTCCAGATGATAATCCAAAGCTGTTACAGAACCAGTCTATGTCTTCTTCGAGTTTTTTCTCCTTGGGCTTTTCCAGGTTTATGAGGATTATCTGCTGTGGCATGGATTTATCTATTTCATCTGTTCTATATAAAGTTTACTCTATTTTGTAGATATCGTATCAATAAAAACGATTTTAAAGCTATATTTTCCAAAAGTTTTATATAGCAGTTATACAATATTACTGCTCAGTTGACCGGAGTAATCCTGGTCAGATAATTGGAGGAAACAAACGATGATTATCAGGCCAATTGGTGAAAGAGTGTTGATAAAATCTATCGAAAAAGAAGAAGTTACTGAAAGCGGTATCTATATTCCCGATTCCGCACAGGAAGAGAAAAAAGAAGGCACAGTGGTTGCTGCAGGCACCTTTGAAGATGGAAAAGAACTTCCGTTAAAAAAAGGTGATCATGTAATATATGGCGGATACAAGAGTGATGAGGTCGATGTTGACGGTGAACTTCATCTGATAATCGATTTCAAAGATGTTCTGGCAGTAGTTGAAGATTAAATAACACTCAAGTAACACCTGAATAATATGAGGTAAGATCAATGTCTAAACAGATAATGTTCGATGAAAATGCACGAAAAGCGTTGTTAAATGGTGTAGATAAGGTAGCGAACACCGTAAAGATAACTCTCGGTCCGAAAGGTCGCAATGTAGTACTCGATAAGACCGGAAATCCTGTGGTTACCAACGATGGTGTGACCATAGCCAAGGAGATCGAACTTAAGGACAAGTTCGAGAACATGGGTGCCAAACTGGTAAAAGAAGTAGCTTCCAGGACCCAGGACAACACAGGAGACGGTACAACCACAGCAACTTTGCTTGCCCAGTCCATGATAATGGAAGGCTTAAAGAACATAAGTGCCGGTGCAAACCCCATTGAGGTTAAGAAAGGTATTGAAATAGCTACAGAAAAAGTGGTTGCGCATCTTAAAGAACAGAGTCAGGATGTAAAGGACAGAGAAAAGATCCTGCAGGTTGCAACCATATCCGCAAATAATGATGAAGTTATAGGTACGCTGATCTCTGACGCCATGGAAAAGGTAGGCTACAATGGTGTTATCAGTGTCGAAGACTCCAAATCAATGGAAACCCATCTTGACGTTGTAGAAGGTATGCAGTTCGAACGTGGCTTTGTTTCACCTTACATGGCAACTGACCACGAGAAGATGACCTGTGAATATGAGGATCCTTATATTCTTATCACTGACCGCAAGATCACCACCATGAACCAGATCATACCGGTGCTTGAAAAGGTCTCCAAGGAAGGAAGACCACTTATTATGATAGCACAGGATGTTGAAGGTGATGCCCAGGCCGGACTCATATTGAACATCATACGTGGTTCCCTGCGTGTCTGTGCCGTAAAAGCTCCTGGCTTTGGCGATGAACAGAAAGCCATGCTGGAGGATATTGCAGTCCTTACAGGTGGTATGGTCATCAGTGAAGACAAGGGTATGAAAGTGGAGGAATTCTCTGAGAATATGCTGGGTACCGCACGCAAGGTAAACGTTGATAAGAACAAGACTACAATCATCGAAGGCAAGGGTCAGAAGTCTGAGATAGAAAAGAGAATGAAGTTGATTGAGTCTCAGATCAACGTCACAGATGCCGACTTCAAAAAGAAGGAACTCAAGAAACGCCTTGCAAAACTCGGTGGAGGTGTTGCTGTTATTAAGGTAGGTGCTGCTACTGAGACCGAATTAAAGGAAAAGAAGATGAGGATCGATGACGCTCTCAATGCAACAAAGGCTGCAGTTGAGGAAGGTGTTATCACAGGTGGTGGAATCTCACTGTTCCGTGCAATTTCCGTATTTGAGGATCTTGAACTTGAAGGTGAACAGAACATGGGACTTAAGATCGTTAAACGTGCTCTGGAAGAACCTCTCCGTCAAATATCAATGAATGCCGGCAGGGACGGTGCTGAAGTGATAGCACAGATAAAGTCTGATGATAACGAACAGTACGGTTATAACGCCAAGAAAGACACCTTTGAAGATCTCTTCGCTGCCGGTGTGATCGACCCGACAAAAGTTGTCAGGAGCGGATTACAGAACGCCGCATCCATTGCCGCTATGATCCTCACAACAGAGGCAGTGGTAGCTGAATTTGATGATGAGACAGATGATAAGACACCTGCGATCATAATCTGATCGCTCTTATCTCTTTTATTTAATTACAAAAAAGCAGACAGAATACGGAGGTGGGAGACCGGTAAAAATGAGATATTTGCGATGTGTCTCACACAGGGAGTACAGAATAGCTATGCGAACAACAAAAGTACAAAACACAAAATCCATGAGATAAAAGGAGTGATAGTATGAGATTTGGTTTAACAAAAGTAACGCCTGCAAGAGGAGGATTATGGAATCCTATGGAAGAAATGGTACAGATGCAGGATATGCTGAACAACATGTTCAAAGAGAGCAGATTCGGGGAGCGGTGGTCTGAATCCGGAATACTTGCGCCACTTGTGGATGTAAAGGACGAGGGTTCAGATATCCTTGTTACCACTGATCTGCCGGGAGTGGAGAAAGGTGATGTTGACATCGATGTCAGTGATACCACATTGACAATATCTGCAAAGCGCAGTGCCAGTACAGAAGAAGAGGAAGAAGGGTACCTGCGTCGTGAAAGAACCTACAGTTCATTCTCAAGAAGTGTGACGCTACCGGAAACAGTAACCACTGAAGGTGCCAAAGCAAAACTTGAGGATGGTGTATTAACTGTAACACTTCCGAAGATGCAGATCGAAGAAAAGAAGAAAATACTCATCGAATGATGAGTTCATATGTGAGTTATATAACCTGCGTAGTCTCTATAACAAGATATAACAAGAGGCTATCGCAGTATTTATTCATTTTATCATTCATCCGGGTTCAGGCATGGCCCTTAAAAACGTGTCAAAAGTGATTTAAATAAAACATTTGCAAATTATATATAAGGGGATGCAATTTCCCGGGGAGTAAATAATTATGGATCTTAACCGTTTTACACAAAAAGCCCAGGAGTCCATACAGGGCTCAAGCACGATAGCTGCAAGATATAGAAACCAGCAGATAGATTGTGAGCATATGTTGCTTGCGCTCCTTGAGCAAAGTGGGGGACTCGTAACAACCTTATTGCAGAATATGGAAGTTCCGGTGGACCGCCTGAAGCAGAAAGTTGAAACTCAGCTTGCAAACCTTCCACAGGTATCGGGGCCCGGCGGCGAGCAGGTCTACATGACCCAGACAATGAGGCGTATACTGGATACTGCTGCACAGGAAGCCGGAAAGATGAAGGACGAGTATGTGAGCGTTGAACATATTCTTCTTGCTATGGTCGCTGAGAAGGATAGTCAGTGTGGGAAGATACTTGCAAGTGAAGGAGTGACACGAGACAGGCTGCTCGAAACAATAAAACAGGTAAGGGGGAACAGGAGAATCACATCAGAGAATCCCGAGGACACTATGGAACCTCTTAAGAAGTACGGAATCGATTTCACAGAACTTGCAGCTCAGGGTAAACTCGATCCTGTTATTGGAAGGGATCAGGAGATAAGACACTCCATTGAGATCCTATCCCGTCGCAGAAAGAACAACCCTGTGCTTATCGGTGAAGCAGGTGTCGGTAAGACTGCAATCGTTGAAGCCCTTGCGCAGCGTGTGGCAAAAAAGGATGTTCCTGATGCAATGAAGGATAAAAGGATCATCGCACTTGATATGGGTTCACTTGTTGCCGGTGCGAAGTTCCGTGGTGAGTTTGAGGAAAGGCTCAAAGCTGTACTCAAGGAAGTAGCTGATTCCGAAGGTCAGATCATCCTTTTCATTGATGAGATCCACACCATTGTAGGTGCAGGTGCTACCGAAGGTGCTATGGATGCAGGAAATCTTCTGAAACCAATGCTTGCCCGTGGTGAACTGCACTGTATCGGTGCAACCACAGTTGATGAGTATCGCAAGTACATCGAGAAGGATGCTGCACTGGAGCGCAGATTCCTTCCGGTGTTCGTGGAACAGCCAACCGTAGAGGACACAATTTCGATCCTTCGTGGACTGAAGGAAAAATATGAGGTTCATCATGGTGTCCGTCTTAAGGATTCGGCACTCGTTTCAGCCGCTGTCATGAGTAATCGTTATATTGCGGACAGGTTCCTGCCTGATAAGGCGATCGACCTGGTTGATGAAGCTGCTGCAAAGAAGAGAACTGCAATTGACAGCAAACCGGCAGAGCTCGATGAGGCTGATCGTAAGATAATGCAGCTTGAGATCGAGCGTGAGGCACTGAAAAAGGAGAAGGATGCTGCTTCAAAGGAGCGTCTTGAAACCCTTGAGAAAGAACTTGCGGACATCAGGGCAGAATCCGATGCAATGAGGGCAAAATGGGATCGTGAGAAAGAAGCTATCTCAAAGCTCGGTACCCTGAAACAGGAAATAGAGGATACCAAGGTCCAGCTGGAACTCGCTGAGAATGATAATAATCTTGAACTGGCTTCCAGACTGAAGTACGGAACCCTCATTCCACTCCAACATGAATATGCTGAAGAAGAAAAACGTCTTCAGGATATGCAGGGTGAGATGCTTCTGAATGAAGAGGTCGGTGAAGAGGATATTGCAGAAGTTGTCAGTCAGTGGACCAATATTCCTGTAACAAAGCTCATGGAAGGGCAGCGCGAAAAGCTGGTTCATTTTGAGGAGAACCTGCATAATCGTATCATCGGTCAGGAAGAAGCTGTTAGGGCAGTGGCTGATGCTGTTATACGTAATTATGCTGGTATCAAGGACCCCAAACGTCCGATAGGAAGTTTCATATTCCTGGGTCCTACCGGTGTAGGTAAGACCGAGCTTGTAAAAGCACTTGCAGCTGAATTGTTCGATGATGAGAACAATATGGTGCGTATAGACATGTCTGAGTACATGGAAAAGCATACAGTTGCAAGGATGATCGGTGCACCTCCCGGTTATGTGGGACACGATGAAGGTGGACAGCTCACAGAAGCTGTTCGCAGGAGACCATATTCGGTTGTTCTTTTCGATGAGATCGAGAAGGCACATCCTGATGTGTTCAACGTAATGCTGCAGATCCTTGATGATGGCCGTCTGACAGATTCAAAGGGCAGAACCGTTGATTTCAAGAACACTCTGATAATCATGACCTCCAACATCTTTGCAGGTGATCTAACAGAACTCCTGAAGTCAGATGAGGATGAACAGGATGTTGAGTACACAACATTGCAGATGCGTGCTATGAGGGAACTTGGTCAGTATTTCAGACCGGAGTTCCTCAATCGTATAGATGAGATCGCTCTCTTCCATGCACTGACGCCTGAAGAACTTGTAAGGATCGTTGATCTTAAGGTAGCAGAACTTGCTGAAAGACTAAAGGACAGACGTATCAATCTTGACCTCACGGAAAATGCGAAGGCTTATCTTGCAAAGATCGGTTATAGTGAGACCTTCGGTGCAAGACCACTGAAAAGAGTGATCCAGAACGAGGTGGAGACAAAGGTTGCCAAGCTAATGATTGCAGGTGATGTGCCGGAGGGTGCTACAGTGCATGTTGACAGTGATGGCTCTGAGATGGTGATAGATGTCATATCTGCAGAATAATTTGTCAAATGTGCCGAGAAAAGTAATATATTTTAATGAGTAACCGGTTATATACGTGTAGCCGGTTAATTTTATTACTAATTTACTTTTTAGTCCATATCCTTCCCAATCTGATTATTACAAACGGAAAGGTCAGAGTTCCATACTCACTTTTTGCCCTTTGTTCCATAGTTTTTCGAATTTAGTTCTCAATTTCCCGGCATATTCTTTGTCATATACTTTGAGTTCTCCGAATATCTTTTTTGGTTGAAGCGGATTCGGAATAGGTATGTGAGTTATGTATTCATCTATAAGAATGAAATCATAGTTACATTCCAGAATTCTTACTTCGATATTCTCTTTGATCATCTTTTTGAGGACAGGATCATCAATTTGCTCGAACCTTTCTTTCAAGGCTACCATGAATATGGCTTCTGGAACGATGGTCTTTATCTTAATTCCTTTTTGTGCAGCTTTGATGAACTCATCAACTACCGTTAGAATAACTGTTTCTATGTCAAAACATTTCTCGTTTTTTAATATTTCAGTTATATTTCCCGGTTTAACATGAACTATTTCTTTTTCAGTTTCATCAAGCATATGGCGAATATTTTTGATTATATCCTCTTCACCTATCATTGTCGACCAGAATTGTATTTCTGTGTGTTCCGGTTGGCTAATATCAGAGAAGTTCTTTTCAAGTTCGTTTACTCTTAATTTGAAGTTCTCAAGTTCGTTCTTTGTTTCTTCTTCCTTTTTTGAATATAGATTGTTGAGGGCTATGGAGGGTTTGACCGCTTTGTACTTACGGGGTCTTGAGCGCTGGAACTCAACAAGTCCCATATTATTTAAACTGGAAAGAACTTCGTATATCTTTCCTACAGGAATGTTCGATTTTCGTGACAGATCCTGTGCACCTGTGATGCCTTCTTGAAGTAAGGTTGAATATGCAGAAGCTTCATATTTTGTGAGGCCAAGGTCTCTCAATGCTGTTTCATTGTCCATTTTTTACAATCCGTTTTTTTTATTAAAGTCTCATTAAATTTTAAAACAACTATTATCAGGTTTTCTCCGGTCTAAATAGTTTATTGTTTATACAAGGGATATATTTATATCTTATCAAAACATCGACTTACTTGACGATACATAGACATGTATTTGTAATGAAATATTTAAAAAGGTTCATATTATGGCATCAGAAAAGAGGATTTCCCGGAGTCAACGTTCTTCAGTGGAAATGCTAAAAGCTCATATAGATGAATTACCTGTTAGAAATGTGGACAGTGGCTGGATCAATGAGAACAAGATAGATCTGGACTCCTTGATGAAAGATAAGAACGCAGGCTCTTGTTTTAAGTCTATTTTTAAAGAGTATTGATCTGCTTTTCTTTATAATATTCTAAGTATTGTCACTATTTTTATGTTTTTTTGGGAGTAAAACCCTTATATATACTGTTGTATATACGCATATTTGTTTCATATCTATTATATTAATCTCATTAGAATTTGTATCAGATTATAATATAAATCATTTTTTGGACAATTGTATTTTTGATTGTCTAATGTGATTTTATTTAAGCTTACAAATCAAAAATAACACCAACTTGCTTAAATATCGAAAGACTTATCTACTAAAAAAGCTGTTACTTATCTTGTGTACCATCAACAACACGTCAGACGTGTATGTTAGTACCACCCTATCCAACCCCCAAAAAAAGAGGCATCCTTTATTAGGGTGCCTCCCCTGTTTTTACACAAACTGTAATGCCTGAGAAAAGAAAGTTTCATTTTTAACTATTGTGCAGTTTATTATGGGGTAAAATCCTTATATATACAAGAGACCTATTAGTGAGCCAAACAAAACAACTATAGTAGAGTTTTTTTATTATCATAATTAATAGTAAGGAGCGCTTATCATAAAAAATATCTTTGAAAAACTGGGTGTCTTCGTCGAAGACAATGCTGTACCTATTATATTGATAGCACTGCTTCTGATAATCATATCATTTCAGGGTGCGCAATTAATAGAAATGGCTTCGGGTACGGATACTTTTGTAGATAAGAACTCAAAGTTATACCAGGATTATGACCATCTTTATTTGAACCTGTTCGGTACGGAATCTATTGTAGTGATGGTGGAGGGAAGTGATGTAACTGATCAGGAACTGCTCAAAGCACTTGACAGAGTATATATCTCTGTTCAGAACATACCTGGTGTTGTCGATGTAACGTCTCCTTCAACTGTTATAACAGAAGTCAATTATCAAATGACAGGAAGAAGCAGGATCCCTGATGATCAGGCGCAGATCGATAAAATAATCGATTCTTCCATGCCTGAGGCTTTGATGCCTGATGAGACACATGCTGTAATGTCAGTAATAATTGAGGGTACGGCGTCTGATTCCACCAAGGAGGAAATTCTGCGGGAAACCGAGACCTCTATAGAACTTGCAAATTTCCCTGCAGATTACAATATTATTGTAACAGGTGATCCTGCATTCAGTATTGCAATGAATGAGGAAATGAACACCAGCATGGGTATCTTGCTTACGTTATCAGTTTTTTTGATGGTGATCGTGCTATATCTTGTGTTCAAACATGTAAGATGGAGACTGTTGCCTTTACCAATAGTATTGGTAGGAATTATATTTACGTTCGGTGCAATGGGTTATCTTGGAATTCCAATGTCAATGGTCTCCATGTCGGCTTTCCCTGTACTCATAGGGCTGGGTATAGATTACGCTATTCAGTTCCATAACAGGATAGAGGAAGAACTTGAACATGGTGATACAGAGGAAGAAGCTGTAATTGATACTATTAAACATATTGGACCTGCGGTTCTGATAGCTCTTATCATCACAGCTTTGGGTTTCTTCTCACTGTTCACTTCCACTGTTCCAATGATCAGGGATTTCGGAAAACTCCTGATCATTGGAATCGTTATGTGCTTTATTTCATCTCTCTTTTTGGGAGTGACTATTCTTTATGGATTTGATAAGGTATCCAGAAATGATATACTTGGGAAATTAGGTCTAAGAAAAAAATCTATTTCTAATGTTTCCTCTTCACCTTCTTCTTATAATATACCAGATGGGAACCATGAACCAGATGCCCTTGAAAAGGCTTTGAAGACTCTTTCCACATTTTCAATGAAAAATCCCATTCTCATTTTATCCATTGCTGGTTTTCTCTGCCTTGGTGGACTTTATGTGGACACCATGGTACCTATACAGACAGACACAGAGACGTTTGTACCTCAGGACATGCCTGCACTTCTTGATCTTCAGCACATGGCCGATATTCTGGGAGGATCTGACCAGCTGAATCTGATCATCAAGAC
>JAASSR010000133.1 GCA_021767785.1 Methanolobus sp. | reverse complement strand
TCTGCCAGGTCACGTTGTGTATTGCGGTCAATGTCATCCCGGGATAATGCGGAAGCATCATTATAGAGCTTGGCAGCTTTAAGGTATAGTTCCCGTGCTCTTTCATCTTCCCCTTTGTCCTCCAGATCCCTGGCTGCTTTTGCATAGCCACGGGCCTGGGCAGCTAAAGTCATGGCTGAGTTCAAACAGGCACCTCAAATTTATGAACCTGATAATATTCAGAAAACAAGATACCTTATCATTCGGTATCTGCCATCTCTGATTCTATCTTCTTTGAAAGTTCATCCTTTGCCGGTTCTTCACTTGACAGTTCGGCAAGAAGTTCCGATCTAAGTGAATCCTGCATCTCATTAAGCTCAGTGCTGCCACCCATTGCGGCATCCATGGAAGCTGTCATCATGTTAGTAGCGGTGTTCACTTTCTCCATGGAGGTTCTTATGTTCGTTACAGCACCTTCCAGCTTTGAAGTATCAAAGCCAAGTTGTTTCTGCCACTTTCCAAGATCCTCTCCGATCTCAACAACTTCCTTGAGTCCGGTTTGCATTTCAATGACATCGGTCATGGATTGTGCCATTTCCACCATATTGCTGATAGTGTTGACCTGACCTTCTACAAGGGAGTATCTTCTTGAAGCAACCCTGAACTCCCGGTCATTACCTTTTGCAAGGGCATCTTTTGCCTGTTCTCTGGATTGTTGTTGTTTTTTGATCAGTTCTTTTTCCCGGGTTGTCAGTCTTTGTTCGGAAATTGCCAGTTTGGTTTTCAGTTCATCGGGTGACACTTTCTTAAATGGATTCTTAAGTCCCATTACAATTCCTCCTCCATTTTTTTCTGCTTTGCATATCGTATACACAGTTTCATGGCTTCGGATCTATTGATCGCTATTCCCATTTCTACTAATGTATCCAGATATACTTTACTATCTTCTGAGATTCTTGCGCTTACCGGATAAGAATTAGCCATAGTTATTCCAACTTGACATTCGTTTGTATGCTTATGTATACAATGGAAAACAATATATATAATACTTACCCAATAGATAAATAGTAATAGAATATCCAAAACAAAAAAGGTGTCAAGATCATGGCATTCAAGTGGAAAAGAGAAGAAGATGATATCGCCAGGGTGGTTTCAAAAAAGAAGGTTGGAGGTTTTTTCAGTAAATCAGTTGTACTCGCACCTAATGAAAAGGCAGCCATGGTAAAGAACGGGGTAGTAGATGAAATAGTGGACAGTGGCAAATTGAAAGTAGGGGGTCTGTTGAAACCCGGGAACATCGGAAAAGATGTGGATGTTGCCCTGATGGATACATCTCCGAAGGACCTCCAATGGGCTGAAAATGAGCTCTGGACGCGGGATGACCAGAAAGTATCTTGCAGTGGTCTCCTGAGGTTCAGGATACAGGAGCCCAAGCGCTTTTTCCAGATGCTTTACGCCTATGCCACTCCTGATAAAAAGGGAATAAGAGCTTTTTCAATACAGGACGTATACAGGCGTCTTGAAAGTGAAGTTATAACTCTTGTCCTTGAACCTGAAGTACGGCAGGAAGATATAGAGAAAATATATGGTAACAGGGACCTTCGTCTTAATATTGAGAACGAACTTGAAATGCGCCTCAGGTCTACGCTTTCAATGTGGGGACTGGAAATGCTGAAGTATACGGTGCGGTGGGATCTTGGCTCCTATGGTGAGGTAATGGAGGCAACAAACGATTTCCAGACAAGGGAGGAACTTTCGGAACTTGACACTCTTGTAGTTGAAGGTGATCTTGAACGCAGGAGCAGAGAAGAAGTAGCCGGTATTCGTGCCGAACATGCAACTATTGCAACAGAAAAGGATTTTCACAGGGATCAGAAGTTTAAAGATGTAAAATCTGATCTTGAAATGGAAAGACTTCAACATGAAGCGGACATTCGGGAAGCAAGGGAAGCTATACGTCTTAAGGAAGAATTAAAACTCTCAAAGGCAAAAGGTATGCGTGCAGAACTTGAAGTTGAACAGGATATGAAGGACCGTGAACATGGCCGCGATATGGAATATCTTAAACATGTAACTGAAGCAGGCGGATTGGATGTTGCAAAGACCGTAAGTGAAGGGCGGGAATATGGACACATGTCACCTGAACAGCTTGAAGCCCTGGCAAAGGTAAAGCAGAGTGAAGCTCTGGCAAAAGAAGATAAGGTCGAATTTATGATGGAGGTTGAGGACAGAGAGCGTGCTGATTCATATCGCCGACATGAGCTCGATGCTGCTATGATGGGTGCGGCTCAGGGTAAAGCGTCACAAGCCGTAAGAAAATGTCCGGGTTGTGGTTCAACAATTCCAGCTGAATCGAGTTTTTGCAGCCAGTGTGGTAAGAAATTAACGGATGTCTGATCCGGTCCTCCAGATTACTTTTTCTTTTTAAAGCGAAGGTTACATATCATCCGGGATAAAAACAAGAAAGCAGCATTATAGAAGGGTAGGTTGGAATGTTGGTTAAAAAGTCTATAAAAGTCCTGCTAACGCTTTTTTTGATTTGCAGTATCCTTGTTGCAAATGTTGGACAGGTTTCGGCATCTGATGACGAACTAACACTAGGTGAAGGTGAGATTGTGGATATCCAGGATGGATATTATCTGAACATTGCGGATGTCGATACGAATCTTGGTGCCGTGAGATTTGTGGTAACTTATTATGATACCAGAGTTCAGGATCAATACTACTCAAGAGGTGATTATTTCAGCTATAGTGACGATTACCTGACCCTTCAATTCCGGATCGATGATGTCTATTACGACTCTTTCTACAATTTTGATTATGTTGTTATCTCGGACATTTACATTTATCCTGATTATACTACTGATTATGATACAGGCGATGTGATGGCCCGCGATTCAGAAGATTATTCCGGGTATACTGACGATTCTAACTATGATTATTCTGGTTATGAATACTCTGATTATGATTATTCAGGCACTTCAAGTGAAGATGAATTCTATGAGATGCTGAGCATTCTGGTAGTGGTCTTTGTAGCTGTTCTGATACTGCGAAAAATTTCGAAAAAAGGAAAGAAAAATAAAAAGAAGAATCTCTCCTCTCTGGAGAATAAACAGGGCTTTCCTACTTCAGAATCTACAAAGGGAATTACTACTGGCCCGGTTAAAGATGCTGTAGCAACCGGGTCAGCCACAGATGCAGGCACTTTTGCAACAAGTTCGCAAACAGAACCCGTGGTAATTAAATCGGCTATCCAGTACAAAGGTGCGAACATAATCTACAAGATAAAAGTTGAGAACACCTCGGATGAACCTATAGGTGACATTACTATCAGTCTTTTTGTTCCTGAAGTTTTCTATTTGAAGACCAATCAGAAGAACATTTCCATGCTGCAGCCGGGTGAGGGCAAGACAGCAACATTCTTTATAAGGCCAACAGGTGAATGCGGAGAATGCATACTTGCAGGCAATATCAGGTATTATGATTACAGTCAGAAAAAGCATGTTCAGATGGATCTGAGTAACAAGATGGTGAATATAGTTTGTCCCATACTTAAGGTAAGGGAAACCGATGAAAATACCTGGAGACTTAATGTCAGTTCCATGATGATCGCTGAAGAGGATACGAAGGATCTGGAAATACCTGCAGAGAATCTTTTTGATATTGCCACACGTATCCTGAAGGATATGAACATGTACATGATAGCTCCGGAAATAACATCTACTCAGCAATTGTTCACCGGAGTTGCACGCTTTTATGCAGAAGGTGTGGCGGGTCTGAAATATGCTGCCTATATTGAGGTTGTGGGCAAGCGTAAATCCAGACTTATTGTTAAGGCATGGGCTGAGAAGGAAGAGGCTCTTACAGGTTTCTATCACAAGATCCTTGAAGAGATCGAGAAGAGAACTGATATCAAATTCTTTGTTGATGATTCTGTAACACAATATAATATCAGCAACACAACCACGATACAGGATAGTGTCATCCAGCGTTCGAACATCGGCAGTGGTAAGAGAAAATGTCCTCAATGCGGTCGTGATGTAGCGGAAAATGAGAAGTTTTGCATAAACTGCGGTCAGAAACTTGAGTGATACAGATGAATGATGGCGGTTCTTGGTTATTTAGTCTTTATATATAAATAGACCTGTCAGTTCTTTGAATTTTTAATGATTGAATAATTTATTCATTTATTGATTAGCTCTGATTATGATATTATGAAATGGAAAATCATTTATATTAGACATGACTAGGATGTAGTGTTATGTTTTATAGAACATAACACTCCAAACTTTGCTACTTCGAATTTGTGTTATGTCCTTTTGGGCATAACATACATTCAGACTTTGGTTCTATAGGAGAAAATTTCATGGTAAACAAAAATCATCTTGTAATTTTTTCATTATTGATCTCTTGCT
>JAASSR010000052.1 GCA_021767785.1 Methanolobus sp. | reverse complement strand
CTTCATCACAGATTTGTCGAGATTCATCCGTTTACTGATGGTAATGGCAGAGTGGCTCGTTTGCTCACAAACCTTTACCTCAGGTCCCGGAGATATCCACCGGTGGCGTTGAGAAAAGAAGATCGAAAAAAATACTACTCTGCACTCCGTTCTGCGGATAAAGGCAACCTTAAACCATTTGGACAATTCATCGCAAGAGCAGTTGATGGTAGCCTTACACTTTATTTATCCGCTTCCGGTGGAGCTGATGAACTTATTCCTCTGAAAGAGCTGGCAGAAAATACTCCATATTCGCAGGAATATCTCAGTCTGCGGGCAAGACAGGGTATTCTGGATGCAGTGAAAATTGGCAGGATGTGGTACTCTTCGCGGAATGCAGTTGAAGGTTATCTTTCTGAACATGGGAAAAAGGAAAGTGAACAGGAAAATTAATCCTGTCTGGATTTGTTTTGTTTCTTGACAAATTTCGATTATAATCGACAATTTTACCCAAAACCATCGATTATGATTGACGATTTGTATTTTACATAGGTATTCTCTTTATATAATGTCAGATATTAAGCCATAATTATGCTAAAGATACTACGTGAATCCCTGCTGAATGCGCCAATAGTTCACAGGGGAAAATATCACTATTTCATTCATCCCATATCAGACGGAGTTCCACGGCTTGAGCCGAAACTTCTGGAAGAGGTCACAGAACACATTCTGGGAATGGTCAGTGTGGATTTTGACAAGGTAATTGCAATTGAGGCCATGGGAATCCCTCTTGCAACTGCAATTTCTATGAAGACCGGAGTTCCTTTCTGTATCATAAGGAAAAGATCGTATGGTCTTGAAAGTGAGATTAAACTGTCTCAGGAAACCGGCTATTCAAAAGGTGAACTTTACATAAATGATATCTCAAAAGGCGACAGGGTTCTTATTGTGGACGATGTCATCAGTACAGGGGGTACACTTGTGGCACTGATCGGAGCTCTGGAAGAAGTTGGTGCCACCGTAACGGATACTATTGTAGTTATCGAACGTGGTGACGGTGTTTCCAGATTGAAGGAAATGGGTATTGATGTGAAGACACTTGTCCGTATTGATGTGACAGAGAAAGGCGTTTTCATCGAGGATATACATGAGTGAAGGAGAAGCTTTTGATTTTCGGCTTGACCGTATTATCTCCGTGATCAATGATACAGGTGCAAAAGTTATAGGATTGCAATTTCCCGAAGGTTTCAAAAGACGTTCCTCCGGCTTTGCCTCAAGGATAGAGGATGAGACAGGTGCAACAGTTTTCATATCCGGAAATCCGTGTTTCGGTGCATGTGACCTTGATGTTTCCCTGCTTGATAAAGTGGAGATACTTTTTCATTTCGGGCATGCACATCTTGATGATGACCGGTTGTCACAGAAAGTATATTTTGTAGAAACAAGGTCTTCTGTTGATGTAAAAGATGTTGTGAAACTGGCAGTTCCTGAACTGAAGGGAAAGCGAATAGGGCTTATTACCACTGTACAGCATGTGCACAAACTGGAAGATGCTTCCCGGATACTTGATGAACACGATAAGGTGCCTGTAATCAGTTCAGGTGACAGCAAAATAGCATATCCGGGTCAGGTGCTTGGTTGCAATTTCTCTGCAGCAAGGAACGAGGACTGTGACGAGTATCTCTACATAGGCAGTGGGCAGTTCCATCCCCTTGGTGTCTCACTGGCAACAAAGAAACATGTGCTGATAGCTGACCCTTTTGTCAATGAACTTCGTGAGGCTGACAGCGAAAGGGTGCTCAGGCAAAGAAGTGTTGTTATAGCAAAATCACTTGATGCCGATGTTTTTGGAATTGTAGTATCATCCAAGCCTGGACAGGAACGTATGAAGCTTGCCTTAGAACTTAAAAGAAAAGCAAAAGAACATGGCAAAGATGCACATATTCTCACAATGGACCTTGTAACTCCTGACCAGTTATTACAGTTCAAGGTTGATGCTTTTGTAAACACTGCCTGTCCCCGGCTTGCTATTGATGAGGTTGGAAGATTTCATGCTCCAATGCTGACCCCACTGGAATTTGAGATCGTGATTGGAGAAAGGGAATGGGGAGACCTTTACTTTGATGAGATCACAGGTGAGTAAGATTGAAACAGCGCAAGCTTGAGATTTTACTGGAACAGGTGAAAAGTTTTGATTCACCTAATGTGAACCTGGAGCAATATTCCACTCCTGCATTGCTGGCTGCTGAAATATTACATTTTGCCTATATGCAGGGTGACCTTGAAGGTACTGTATTTGATCTTGGATGCGGGACTGGTATGCTTGCCATCGGGGCAAAATTACTCGGGGCTGAGAAGGTCACAGGTTTTGACATTGATAAAAGGGCACTGGATATTGCCCGGAAGAATGCCGAAAAACTTGGTGCTGATGTTGAGTTCGTCCTAAATGACATTACCAGGGTTGAAGGGCATGCAGATACTGTTGTTATGAACCCTCCTTTCGGTGCTCAATCCAAAGGTAATGACCGACCGTTTCTTTTAAGTGCATTGAATACCAGTCATGTTATATATTCCATTCATAATTGCGGGAGCCATGATTTTATAAGTAAGTTCATCGGCGATGCCAGGATAACTGACTGGTATACAACGGCATTTCCAATGAAACGAACATTTAAGTTTCATAAAAAAGAAGTAGAAATGGTGAAGGTAGAGATCTATCGGATAGTCCGATAATATTTTAATAAAAGCGGTTCTTACTTGAAGAGTTCATGGATTTTATGCATTTTTATGTAATTTCAGATTATAAGAGGGATTCTAATTAGAATAAGAAACAGACGTAAGACTTCACGCAGGAAGATCAAATCATCTGAATCCGGAAACAAGAAGACGAATGGAGCTGATGTTTCTGATCAGGAGCAGAATAATTCCGGAAGATCAGCAAGATCAGCAGGAAATTCTGTTGAGAATAAGAAACAAAATGGCCGGAACAAAAAGACAGGCAGTAACAACAACAACAACAACAAAGGAAAATCTCAAAAAAGATCCGGCAAATCAGATTATGATGCGGGAAGTGAAGAACATACAGAGGAATCTGTGTTTGTATTACCGGGTGACTTTATAGGAACCACGGAAGAATTCAGGGCAGGAGAGGGAACTTATGTCAATGTGGCCGATATCCATTCGCTTAATACTGGGTACGTAAAGGTGAACAGGAAATCAAGGACAATTTCCGTGGAGCCAAGGACAGGTTTTCCACCTGAGATCAACGAAGGCGACATCATTGTCGGCAATGTGGTCAATATGCGCGATTCTGTCGCACTGGTGGAAATAGGTGCTATCAAAGGCAAAGGTGAACGTGAGTTCCAGACCAACGGTGCCGCAGCAATCCACGTTTCCAACGTGAAGGATGCCTATGTCAAGAACCTTGGAAAGGAGTTCTCACTTTCGGATATCGTTAAAGCTAAAGTGATAAATACTCAGAACATGCGCCTTTCAACAGACGATAAGTCACTTGGTGTAATGAAGGCATATTGTTCAAGATGTCACAGCCCCATGAATAAGGACAACAACAGGTTGAAATGTCCGGAATGTGGACGTATTGAGAAGAGAAAACTCTCTTCGGACTACGGAACAGGTGTTTTCTGAAAATATTTTATGATTATCTTTTATCTTAAGGTGAGATAAAGATGGAATTAAAGATCATTGATAAAACAGAGGATGAGATGTATCTTGAGATTATAGATGAGAATCATACTCTTCTTAATATGCTCAAGTCAGCTCTGCTCGATGACGAAAGGGTTCAGATCGCAACATATGATATGAAACACGTATCGATAAGTGATCCTATACTTTTTGTAAAAACAGAAGATGCGGATCCTATTGATGTTGTGAAGGATGCTGCAGGCAATCTTGTAACCCAGTGTGACGAGTTTCTTTCTATTTTCCGGAAAGCCATAGATATTTGAACAAAGTAGCACCATTCGGTGCACTTGATTTTATTTTTAGATCGATTGGCTTTTTGTTTATTTTGTCTTTGATAGCTATGCTTATATCATTTTTCAAAAATTTTAATAATGAACATTTTTAACTAGTATTGGAAAGTTCAGTAATCACAAATTTATCGGATACTCATTCAGGAGTAACATTATGGAACTTGATGATTCTACACTCAACAAATTAGGTTTTATTGCGCGTGGTCCCAGAGATGCTATAAATATCGACCCGCTCCAGACCGGTGGAAAACTTACAGAAGATGCCAGAAAGGCATTGGTCGAGTGGGGCGACGGTTATTCAGTTTGTGATTTCTGTGGCGGGGTACTTGATCTTATCAAGAAACCTCCTATAGAGGAGCTGGTCCACAATGCTTTACCTGCATTTCTGGATACCGATGTTGTGAGGATCACCCATGGTGCAAGGGAATCCAAATTCGCTGTTATGCACTCCATGGCAAAGGAAGGAGACTATATTGTACTCGATGAGCTTGCGCATTATTCTTCTTTTGTTGCTGCAGAACGTGCAAGACTTAATATAAAAACAGTTCCTCACAGTGCCAGTCCGGAATACAGGACAGATGCGGAAAAGTATGCCGATGCCATCGAGGAGGTTATACAAGAAACAGGAGAAGCACCTGCACTGGCACAGATTACCTATCCCGATGGGAGTTATGGTAATCTTGCGGATGTGAAGAGGATAGCAAAGATCTGCCACAGTTATGATGTTCCGCTCATGCTAAACGGTGCATATTCTGTGGGAAGAATGCCTATCCATGCAAAGAAGATGGGTGTGGATTTTGTGGTGGGAAGCGGTCATAAATCCATGGCATCGTCAGGTCCTATAGGTGTACTTGGTGTAAAAGAGGACTACGCAGATATAGTTTTCAGAAAATCCTCCATAAATAAGGCAAAGGAAGTGGAACTTCTGGGATGTACTGCCAGAGGTGCTACGGTGATGACTATGATAGCATCATTCCCTGAAGTTGTACGCAGGACACAGAACTGGGATAATGAGGTTGCAGATGCCCGCTGGTTCTCTTCCAAACTGGAGGATATGGGACTCATTCAAATGGGTGACAGGCCACATAACCATGACCTTATGTTCTTTAAAGCACCAGTTTTCTACGAGATATCCCAGACAGCCAAGAAGGGAAGATATTTCCTGTACAAGGAACTTAAAAAGAGAAATATCCATGGTATTAAATCCGGACTCACAAAATATTTCAAATTGAGTACTTTTCAGGTTGGAAGAGAAAATCTGTCCTATGTTGCTGATTCTTTTCAGGAAATCATTGACAAATATCAAAAAGCAAAGTGAAATGCCTTTTCAGGTATTTTGAATTCTATTTTTTAATTAGTCTCTTTTTTATATTAACATGAGATGTTCCTGACTATACAATAGTGCTTTCTGTTATTATTGAATTATGGAATGTTCTGTATCATGTATCATTTAGAAATATGAAATATCTTTTTTTGTGGTCAGTGAAGATTCCATTAATAAAGTATATCCATAAGATTATATAGATAAACTATGGAGTAGTAGAAATTTTATTATTGCATAATTATCATGGATATGGAGCCGATACCAAATGGCTACAAATTCTTCACGCAGTAGTCTGAGAAATGTAAAGGAAAGGTTAGTGCACAAACTGCTGAACCGTTTTTTCCTTTTCTTTTTAATAATGCTGATCCTGACACTCGGATTTATTAATGCAGATCAGAAGCAGATAATAAGTATTCCTGCTGTGATTATTGAAGTATTGAAAGCACTGGTCACGATCTTTGTATCTTATGCCCTTGCAACGCTTTTCACGAAGCTGACTGTGAACGCCATACTTGATTATTTTGTGCGTATGGATCATACAGAGGAGCGTATACTAATGGGAAAATATATCTTGCATTAATATATCTCCTTGCCACACTTGTTGTTTTCTGGCAGTTCGATATAACTGTACAGAACATAGCTATCTTCCTGGGATTAATCACCACAGGCTTTGCTTTTGCACTCAGGGATGTCATCCTTTCTTATTTCATATGGTTCATACTTCTTACAAAGAAACCTTTTAAGATAGGCGATTATATTCGGATCGATGATGGTGGGAGTATTGAAGGCTTAGTCAAACACATAGGTCTTTTCTATGTGGTTATCGATCCGACACCTGAAAGCTATGAAGATTACTTCAAGGTTCCAAATAAGTTATTCCTTGAAAAACCTATAAAGAACTATGGAAGGGGAAAATTCCGTAATGAGTTTGCGGTTTATTTTGATAAAAGTAAACTTCCAATAGATCTTCCTCAAAAAACAGAGCTTTTGAAAGAAAAAGTCTGGGACAGTCTCGATGTCAATGTTAATTTCTTTCTTGGTGCCGACAGTGATGGTGTTAAGATTACAGTCTATTATATGTCCACATACGAAAGGCGTGAACAGATAAGGCACCAGATTACAAGTATGATTCTTGATGAACTTGTAAAGACACAAAATAATCAATAATATTCTCTATTGAGAATCTATTAATAGCGAAACCAGAATCTTTAGAGGGAGCAAAGCAACCTGGCAGGAACATAAATGTTTCCTGAAATCAAAAAACTTCCGTTTGCTGTATTTAACAGAAATATTTTACTCTACCCTTTTTAATTTCATCTTATTTGATCGTTCAGGGAACCAAGTTCGTTATTATAAGTTTCTATGTAACTTGATATCTCTTCTTCTTCCTGATATTTGGCAATATGGAATGTAGCATCACCTTCGTGTACAAGTGGCATATTTGTTTTTCCGATGACAATTCCAAAGACAGAACTCGTAATCTGTGTTTCTATCTCACCGAGAGGATCATTGATATAGGCCAACAATTGTCCTTTTTTGATCCAGGTTCCTAAAGGAACGATCGAACGCAGTATTCCACTTTCAGGTGCCCTTATCCAGTATGTATCCCTGGAGATCACAGCATCATAATTTTTTTTCTTTCTGCTTTTTTGTCTTCTCATACCTAAATAGGACATAACTCCTAGTATGCCTCTTACGCCTGCCCTTATGGATACTTCATCAAAACGGAGGGCTTCCCCTGCTTCATATAATAATACGGGTACGTTGTTTTCCCGGGCAGCTTCACGCAATGATCCGTCACGCATTTCAGTGTGGATTATGACAGGTACGCCAAAAGCACGGGCTAAATTTTCCGTTTCATCGTCTTTTTCAAGAAAAGCGCGTATCTGGGGCAGGTTATCCCTTCCGACCGCTCCTGTATGAAGATCGATTATGTGAGTACATTTTTCCACTATCTCCTCCATCAGGATATTTGCAAGACGGGATGTCATCGATCCTTTTTTCGAACCTGGAAATGATCTGTTAAGATCTCTTCTGTCAGGTAAATAGCGGGATTGTGAAACAAAACCGAATATATTCACAATTGGTATGGTGATGAGGGTGCCTTTCAGATTGCTGATGGTTTTATGGGCCAGCAAGCGACGGATTATCTCCACACCATTGATCTCATCTCCATGTATTGCCGCACATATCAACAGGCATGGTCCTGCTCTGCGTCCGTGTATCACGTGAACCGGCATCGAAGCTGACGTATGAGTGTAAAAACTGGGAATTGGCAGTTCAATGGATCTTCTTGTTCCGGGCTGTATGGTCGTTCCTGCTATTGTTATGGGTGGCTGCATCGATCAACCTTTTCCTTTAGTTGCGGTCTTACCGAATTTCCTGTTCTTCTCGATATAATCAATGATCATACCTGCAATGTCTTTTCCTGTGGTGGTTTCGATACCTTCCAGTCCGGGACTGGAATTTACCTCCATAACAACCGGTCCGTGATTGGACCGTAAAAGATCAACACCTGCAACATTAAGTCCCATTATCTTTGCAGCCCTTACGGCAGTTGAGCGTTCTTCAGGTGTGATCCTTATAGTTGATGCAGTTCCTCCTCTGTGCATGTTCGATCTGAATTCTCCCTCAGGCCCCTGTCTTTTCATGGATGCTACGACTTTTCCACCAATAACGAAGCAGCGAATGTCTGCTCCTTTTGATTCTTTTATATATTCCTGTACAAGAATATTCGCTTTAACCCCCATGAATCCTTCGATGATACTTTCGGCAGCTTTCTGGTTTTCCGCAAGCACAACTCCTATTCCCTGGGTGCCTTCAAGGAGTTTGACTACCAGTGGTGTTCCTCCCACCATTTTGATCATATCTTTTACATCATCGGGTTTGCTTGCGTATACTGTGACAGGCAAACCTATGCCTTTTCGGGATAGCAACTGCAATGATCTGAGCTTATCTCTGGAACGGGTGATAGCTACTGACTCATTCAGGGGGAAAACCCCCATCATCTCGAATTGTCTCAGAACAGCAGCACCATAGGCGGTAACTGATGCTCCTATGCGGGGGATCACAGCATCAAAATCGTTGAGTTCTTCTCCTTTGTAGTGAATGGAAGGTTTGTGAGATGCTATATTCATATAAACGCGTAGTACATCTATTACCTGGACTTCATGTCCTTTTTCTTCAGCAGCTTCGATCAATCTGCGTGATGAGTAAAGTTTTTTGTTTCTTGACAGTAAAGCAATTTTCATTCATTGACCTCTATTTTTAAGCCGTAGACCAGTTCAGGGTCTTTTTTCCCACACATAAAAGATCTGGTGGGATCTACAATGGCTCTGTTTTTCAGTGCAGTGCGTCCCAGCAACATTTTAAAACGCATGGTGTCACGGTCAGTAAGTGTTAGTTCAATGAGATAAGAGTGAGTGTCAATTACAATAAGTGTTTCGATAACATAGCGCATTTCCCTGTGACCGCCGGAATCTGTTACCTGACGTTTGTCCTTTAAAGGTGCTCTGCATTCCACGACAAGTTCCTGGTTCTTTTGTACCGGGTGTATCTGGAATTTGAGCATGTCGTTTCCGTTCTCTTTGTAATGCTCTATATCAAAAGCATGCAATGCCGATGTCCTGGCACCAGTGTCCACTTTAGCTTTGATGGCCGGCAATCCAAGCTCGGGTAATGCAACCCATTCCCTCCACCCAAGCGTAATGAGTTCTTCTTTTTTGTTCATGATGGATATTCCTGCATACTTTTTTATTATATATGCTCAGTTTAAAATAGTTATTTCCAGCATATTGTTCTGAAGGTATATAGAGAAATCCTGTATTTGCTATTTGTCTTATATCAAAAACAACTAATATCTTCAACCACATTATCCATATAAGCTATTTTTGTGCGGCTGTGGTCTAGCGGTTATGACCGGGGCTTCCCAAGCCCTGAACCCGGGTTCGATTCCCGGCAGTCGCATGGATATTTTATGGGTTTGAACATATATGCCTATAAACCAGAAGTTTTGAATCGTTCTTGCTCAAATTTGCTATCCAGTAGAGAGTAGAAAAGTTGATTAAAGTTTTTAAATATGTTTGCTACAATTGATAATCAATTATGTTCTATCCCAAAAGATTTTAGAATAATATGATTTATATTATGTACCAGATATTACTATGCGATGTAAAATAAGTGTCCGAAAGATCTCTTCTAATCCTGTTCATTATGACTATCAATATGGCCTGGCTTCTATGTTATACAAGCGCCTTGCCAATGCCAATATAAGTCTTGCAAATGAACTTCATAGTCATCAGGGATTCAAGTTCTACACTTTTTCAAATCTTGTTATTGAAGACTGGATCCAGGCTAAAAAAGGACTGAATTTTACAAAAGCACATTTTTTTATATCTTCACCTGATTCCGAGTTCATTCGCAGTTTCACCGAAGGTCTGCTTATGGAGCCGGAATTCTTCCTTGGAAAAGGTAAAAAAGCAAATTTCATTATTGAAAGCGCAGAAATTTTGCCCCGGCCGGTGTTCTCGGATACCTGTACATTCACAACACTCTCTCCTCTTTATGTGAAGACCCTGAGAAAGAAAGGTGAGAAGCTTGCGGAGTTTGATCTTTATCCAAAGGATGCAAAGTTCTACGAGAATCTCCATACAAATCTAACATCCAGATATGAGGAATACCACGGGCACAAAGTAGAACATGATTTTTTCGAGATACTGGATGTAAAGAATTTCAAACCAAAACGTGTGTCAATAGATAACAGTTTCAGGCGATGCAGCATGTTAACGATGAAACTCGAAGCAAATCCAGAGCTTGTGACGTTCGCTTATGATGCTGGACTTGGTGAAAAGAATGCAATGGGATTCGGGTGTATGGGGGTGGTGGAGTGAATAGTTTCACTATGCTTGATAAATCTTTATTTAATACTATTCATTATTCTTTTGTTGTAAAAGTAATTTCATCTTGTTTTGGGAGGAAAAATGTATAATTTTATTGTAAACTTGTTTTCAGAAGATGACTATGATACTTTGCTGAATAGCGAAACATCAGATAAAAAAATTGGAACAACAAAAGCATTGATTATTCCTCCAGATATATCAGATGAGCCGTTTGTTATTGACACTGCTAATCTGGAAGATGAATTTGATCAAAGACCCTGGCTTAAATCTTATGGTTTTAAGTACTTTAAATCCGAGGATTTTATTCGTCCAACTCGCAAATCAAGTAATAACATTGGTGGCAACAATGCATTATTGAGCCACTCATTAACTCATTATAAAATAACGGATGCTTTTATTGATAAAGATGAGAATAATAAGGCTATAAAATATTCAAATGATAATATTGTCATAAAAATTCCAGCTGAAAAAATTGACAATTTCAAAAAAGCAGTTTCTGAAATTGATTTATACACTCCTTTTTTCTATCTCTGTGAAAATGTTTGCAATATCTTTAGTAATTTCACCAATATAAATCCTGATAATCATTTTGGTTTAGGACAGAATGATTATATCATTTTTTTGAGTAACAAAGAAGATGTAAATTCATACATTGATGCTGTATCAGCTTATACTTTGGATAAACTTTTGAAATATAAAACATTTGTAAGTGAATGTGATTGTTGTGGTTCATATAGTCAACTTTATATGTTGACTCAAGGAAATTTATTTGATCTTCAAAAAAGTAGAAAGTATTTGTTAAGACATCCTACCAGATATAAAACGAATCTGAAATCAAAAAATCCTGAAAATTTTAATATTTGTGGTCAATGTGCAAAACAAATACATAATTTTTTTGAATATCTCAAAGTATACAAATTTTATAAATATGTGTTCCCCACTTCTATAAATATTACAAGCGATGATTATAAAGATTATTCTTCCAAACCTCTTGGAATATTGAAAATGCTAAATAAGTTGTATCGATCAAACCGTTTTCAGGAATTTGACTATGTTATGATGCTTACAGACCCTAAGTTCGAAAATATCAAATTTATATATGTCAGCAATTTTGATTATGAACTTCAAAATGGAAATTTTATCAATGTTGTGGATTTGCCCATATATTCAACATTAAAAGAGCTACCTTCAAAGGGTAAGGACAGCGAAATCATACATATTCAAAATCAAAGAGACAAGTCTATTTTTTTAAGAGAGATAAATCTACTGTTTAATAATACTCTTGTTGGTTCTCTTTTTGAAACAGATCCTTCAAAGTTGATGAAAAATCTTCCTCCATTTTTAAAATTAAAGCTAATAGAATATAATTCTCCCATTTGCAACTATATTTATTTCCAAAACAATTCATTGTTTGAAGACAGGATTTATACCAAACTATTTAGAGAAGTTCTCTCTGAAATGATAAAAAATCCTGCATTACGTGATGAATTAAAGGTTGGACCTAACAAAATTCGCTTTTTCCTTACTATTTATTACAAATATCTATCTATGGAACAAAAAGGAGAAGATACTATTACAGAATATATGTCATTGAAAGAAAAAATGGATGGAAATGATTTATTTGAAATAGAAAACGATTTTGAAGCAAGTTATTGCATGGGACAAATATTCTATTATTTGCTTCAAGTTTCAAAAGGACAAAACACATTGGATCTTTTTACAAAATATACTATGAATGTACATAATATGGAAATGTTGAAAAAGAGATTGATAACAGTTCTTGAAAAGTATTCACATAATGAGTATCTTGATGGGAATCGTAAGTTCCACAACATGATAAGCGGTGTACTTGCATTTAAATTTAGCAAATCGTACGATGACAACAAGATTCCATTGTATACAGGTTACTTTGATAAAAACTATTTATATTATTCAAAAAAAGAAGGAGATGAATGTGAATTGCAACAGGAGGAATCTAAATGAATTATAATGGGTTAGTAGTTGTAAACGCAAAAAATGCGAGTTTTAATGCAGGTTTTGATGGTTTGCCAAGAAGATTACCAAATGGCAGAATATTTGCCACGGATAAAACATTAAAATATTGTATAAGAGAGTATCTTTCTAGTGATGAAACTGTTTTTGTTCAGAGGACAAAGAGAGAACATGAAACAAAAGACGGAGTTGTCCTAAGATACCTTACATTGAAAGAAAACTATCTGGAAAAATGTGGTAAGAAATCGATTCCAAAAAGTGAAATCGAAGTAATGGAGGATTTGAAATCATTTATTGATGTTCGTCTTTTTGGTGTTGTTTTTGCAGTTGATAAGAACATTTCCATCACTGGCCCCTGCCAAATAAATTATGGTATAAATTGCTTTGAAAATTCGAGTATCTATTCATCTGACATACTATCTCCATATAGAAACCCAAATGAAAATAGCAAAGAGAGTCAACAGACGACCATAGGTTCAGAATCCAGGGCAGATGATGTTTATTATGTGTATGATATTTGTCTAAACATGAACTCTGCTCAAAAACAAGGAATTGATATCTCTGATGCCGATATTGAAAAGTTAAAAAATGCTCTGAAGTATTCGGTGGGCGGTGTAAATTCTACAACAATGTTTGGCTGTGAAACAGTAAGCATGATCTGGTTTGAAAATAAAAATAACCACATTTTCAATAACCTGAATTCTCAAGTTAGTGTGTATGAATCAGATGGAGATATTATTGTGGATTATTCAAAAGTCTATGGGATAATTGCTGATGGAATTAATAAAGACTCACTTGAGCAATACAGCAATAAAGTTGAGAATATCGGTCTTTCAGATTGATAATTCTTCAAGAAATTCAGGTGATTCTATTGAATACAACACTTGAATCTTTTTCATCAACAAATGCGAAAGGTCCTGAGAATTCAAATAAACTACTTACCTTTAGACTGCATGGGACGTTTGCTCATTTCAATCAACCAATTAGCAATCGCTTTAGAAATACGTATTCTATTATTCCAAAGCCACAATTATTAGGAATAATTGGTTCACTTATAGGTCTTAATGGATATAAAAATTCTAGCACTTATCCTGAATTCTATTCAAGATTATCTGACTTAAAAGTATTCATCAAACCTAATAGCTCTGCTAATAAAAAATTTGTAGTTACATATAATAGTCTCAATAGCTTTCTAAATAATAGGGTTGATTCGGGTTCTCCTAATGTGATGATTAATGAGCAAATAATTCAAGATCCAGATTATGAAATAGGATTGATTTTAAATGAAAATGATCCGCTTCATGCCCAGATCATTGAACATATAATTCAAAATAAAAGTGTATTTCCAATATATTTAGGTAAAAACGAATTCTTTGCTAATATAGAGTATATTTCATTAAACGACTATGAAATAAACTCTGAAAAAGGGGTTGTTTGCTCTAGCATATTTCCTTTTGATGAATTATCAAAAGAAACAACTCGTTATTTAAAAATGGAATTACTTCCTATAGATTTTGATGAAATGTTCAAGTATGTCTATTGTTTAATGGCAATTCCGCAAAGTGAAACAAAGGTCGAATTAAAAAATCCAGATAATTGTATTGTATCAGAAGGAAGTGTATATTTTGTGTTCTGATACTTTCAAAGTACTTTTTGATACAATTGACAAAAGTCTTTTTCCATCAAATACTTATTTTTCTGCACATAAAAAAGACAATAATCTTGAATTATTAGAAGACCATTCCCGGTTATGTGGAGAATATTTTCTGTATATAGTTGATAAATTAGGGCTTGAACCAATTTTTGATAATTTTATAGATGAATTATTCGGCGAAAAAAATAGAGTATCAGTAAAGCAGATTTTGCTTTATATGGTCTATTATCATGATATTGGAAAACTAAATCCTAATTTTCAACAGATCAAAGTACATAATAAGAAAAAGTCAGCTAACAGCAAACATAGTTTTTTTTCAGACAGAATATTGAGTTCATACCTTTTGGATAAATATCCGGATTTTGAGGGGCCAATTTATTTAGCTGCCACTATTGTTTCAAAGCATCATACAAGACTCAGTGATTTTTCTACAAATTGTGATGAGAGCTTAGATGAGAGAAAGATCATAGAAGAAATAATTAAAGAAGTAGGAATTAAAGAAATTCCAATTTCTGAGCAATCAAAAGATGATTTTTTCTGGGAAGAATATGATTGGCAAAAAATGTTTCTTTTTGTGAAACTATCTTATTCTCTACTTGTACTTAGCGATTCCTATTCTACTTTGCATTATTCTAAATCACTTGATTCTATGTATGAATTGAACGTAATAGATCGTGAGATTCATGAAAAAATGGCGAAATCATATTCGATGATTCCATATAATAGAAATATAGATGCCATGTCCTCTGTCAACCTTGAATCTTGTTATGACATAAATGAAATAAGAAAGGAAATACTTGCTGAATGTAGCACCAATATGGAGCATTTGTTGCAGCAAGATCATAAAATATTCATGCTGACAGTTCCAACAGGTGGCGGGAAAACAAACATTTCAATGAATCTGGCTTTAAAGATACTTGAAAATGATGATACTATAAAACGAATTTTTTATGTATTTCCGTTTATCAATATAATTGAGCAAAATTATAGTGTTATAGAAAATTCTTTGTTTCACGAATCACTCTTTCCAGACAGAGTAGGTACAGTTTCTGATATTTATTCAAGGTCTTATATTGATAAGTTCAACGAGAATGAAGACACTAAAGTATCCTATTTTAAGAAAATTAAAGTAATTCAGGATGATAATTTCTTAAATAATTGCGTAAACATAGTTACTAACGTTAATTTTTTTAATTGTTTTATTAAAACGCATGGCAATAATCGTTACAAAATTGCCAGTGTGTGTAATAGTGTTGTAATAATCGATGAAATTCAGACATTAAGTGATAGGAATATACGTACTTTTTACAATTTTATAAAAGAAACAAGCAAATCGTTGAATATTTATTATATCATTATGAGTGCAACTCTTCCTGATATCAATTACTTTATAGATGATTCCAATGCTGTACAGTTGATAGATAATGCACAGAAATATTATAATCATCCAGTTTTTAAAAGAAATAAAATAATCTTTAGAAAAGATGTGAATGATATTGATGGTATCAAAGATATGCTAATTAACGAAATTGAAAATAATTACTTAACAGGGTCCGTAAAAATTCTCATTACTCTAAATCTGGTTGCAACTTCAGCAAAAGTATATGAAGAACTTAAGTTTGATGAATATTTTGATGACTTCTCGTTTTATCTTTTGAACAGTACTACTTCCAATCTTCGACGCAAAAAGATGATCGAAGAAATAAAAAATAAAGATAATGATGAGAGAATCATAATTGTTTCCACACAATCAATTGAAGCTGGTGTGGATATAGATTGTGATTTTGGAATAAGAGATTATTCTATTTTGGATAGTATAGAACAGGTATCAGGTAGAATTAACAGAGAATGTAGTGGTGATAAATCTAAAAAATCCAAGCTTTTCATTATTAAGTATAAAGAAAATCGTATTGCAGATTCAAAAAGAATATACGGCAATCAAAAAAGATATACTATTTTGCTAGACAACTCATCAATAAATGAAGAAGAAATAATAGCATTTAAGCAGTTCAACACTTATTATTCCACTCTTTCAGACGAGGTCAAAAAAATAGCCAATGATAGTTTTTCTTCAGTGAATAGAAAGATTGCTGAACTTCATTACCAGTCTTTAAGCAATGAAATCGACATTATTGATACTAAACTTGAAAAAATCGATATATTTATTTGTGATTCTATTTTACTTGACGACTTATCCAAGTATGATATTGGGAAAATAAAATCTTTACTATCTGATCCAGATATTCTAAAATTTACAGCAAACCGAAGAATCATTTCTGATGGAATGCTAATTACAAAAAATGTATACATGGTCTGGAAAGACATAATTACAACTACTAATAAGTTTGAAAATATCTATATTATACGGAAAATTACAAGCCTACTAAATCAATTTATTATATCCATAAATAATATTAAAAATTATAATACGAATTTACGTGATTATCTGGAAAAAGAAGGATTTATTGAAGTAGACGATAAGTTCGATCTCATTATATCAACCCACAAATTTTCAAAATTCTATTCTTTTGAGGATGGATTAAATGTACTTGAAATTAAAGAATCAATGGATAATCAATCATGCGGAGTAATTATCTAAATAATTTTTTTTGAAACTTTAAATGATCAATAGATAGTTAGTTTGTGATAACGTGCCGGATTCAAATAAAAACCAAAAACTAGAACCAAGATCGGAAATTCCTTCTATATCGTCCCACATGAAAATCACCGGTGTCAAAATCAACTACTACCATATCTGCCACACCAAGCTATGGCTCTTCTCCCACAACATCGCTCTTGAG
>JAASSR010000051.1 GCA_021767785.1 Methanolobus sp. | reverse complement strand
TGTATATATAATTATAAATGTATTCTAATTTATGTTTTGAAACATATCTATTCTATAATATATTCTATACTATAGTCATTATGTTCTTTTTATGTAAAAAAGAATGAAGGAAGAGCTTATTCGTCCAGCTCTTCAACACCAACTGCAGCCAGGAATTTCTTTACGACTGCCTCGTTAACAAGTCTTAGCAATGTCTGGCGATCTTTTGAAGCGCTGAATACACCAAGAGGGATCTGTGCTGCGGCAGCGGTTGCATGCCCTCCGCCGGCATCTTCTCCAAAAGCACGTTTCATAACATCTCCGAGATTTACCCTTATATCATTACTGCGCCCGGAGATGTAGATCCTTTCATCAGTGACACCGAACACTATGGAGGTGGATATACCTTCTAGGTTGAGAAGATAATCTGCTGCTTGTGGCAATGTGTCCCTGTCACGAATACTTCCTACGTTGGAAAGGAGATAACTACCGATGACCTGACGGTTGTTTATTGCCTCTCCCAGAACGTCCAGTGTTTCGATTGACATGGAAGGACGTTCCAGTTGCTCAAGGACATCGTGGTCGGATAACGGATAAAGGTATGAAGCTGCCGAAAGGTCTGAAGAATCCGTGTTTCTTTTGAAGTCAAGTGTGTCTGTCCTTATACCGTATAGCAGAGCTGTTGCCAGATTACTACCGATATCGATATTCAGTTCCTGGAGGTACTTTGTAAGTATGGTTGCAGAAGCACCCACATGCGGTCTGATATCTATGAATTCGGCATCAATCTCGGTTTCAGGTATTGGATGATGATCTATTATCAGATCTACTTTTGTATCAGAAGGCAGGGAATTATTTGCACCGGGAACCGAGCAATCCACCAGGGCAAAATTATCGTAGTCAGTAAACTCTATATCTTCGGCCCTATAGAGATCTATTCCAAGCAGATTCACAAAAGCCTTGTTTTCCTGATGCCCTATCTCTCCGTGATATATGATGTTTGCATATACATTGTATGCTTCTGCTATAACCTGGAGTGCAAGTGCACTGGAAATAGCATCTGGATCAGGGTTATCATGTACAACGATAGCAAATTTCTTGCCTTTGTTCGATTCGAACCACTGACTTAGTTTATTTCCTCTGCGTGTGGCTTCAGCTCTTTCAAGTGACCTAGAAAGGGATTTCGCAACCATTCTTGGAGGCATTATTACAAGGTCAGCACCCATAGACTCCATTTCCTGCATATTTATAACATCAGGTGCCCTTACCACACAATATATATCCTGGGATACTTTTTCCCTGACATTCTTAAGGGCTATCTTATTTGCTTTTGGATCTGAGCTCAGGATAAGTATGCCTGCCAGATGCTTGGTATTGATCATATCAAAAAGGTTAGGGTCACTGACATCACCTACAATGGCTTCGTATGCTTCCTCACGTAGTGTTTCCACTTTCTGAGAGTCTTTATCAACTATTATTATCTCTTTATCGAGCTCTCTCAATTCCTTGGCCAGAGCAAAACCAAAGCTCCCACTACCAAGTATAAGATATGTGGGTCTGATCTTTGTTTTGTCAGTTGCGTTAATATCATTTGCAACGTTGTTAATAAAATAACCTCCATCTGGTATAAGACTTATATTAGCATAAAATGATTTTCAATATAATTACAGAAATAACATATCAACAGATAAATACAATGCAAACTAAGAGATAAATAGCTAACCATGTTCTCTATCACTTCGTCAAAAATGCGTTCTGTTGATGCAAATTGTGCTTACCTTGGTCTTGTGCCGTTGCAGCTGATGGAAAATGCAGGTGCGGGAATTGCCCGCGAAATACTTTCAGGCTTTAATTCCGGGAAAGTACTTTTTGTTGCAGGCAGAGGTAACAACGGAGGAGATGTTTTCGTTGCCGCACGTCATCTCGCATTGAGTGATGAATACGATGTAAAAGTTATACTTCTTGGGGATCCATCCAGAATAAGAACGGCAGAGTCAAAGCATAATTATTCTCTGCTTCAATACAGCGGAATTGCTGAAATAAAAGAGATATCCGATTCAAAGTCCCTGGAAAAATATCCCGGCTGGAATGGTGCTGATATAATTGTTGACGGTATTCTCGGCTCTGGCATAAAAGGTGCTCCCAGAGAACCCGAATCCACGGCTATAGATATGATCAACTCTTCAGGTTCATATATAATCTCAGTAGACTCACCTTCAGGATATGATCTGGATACAGGAGAGGCCGTAAAAAGTGTCCGTGCGGACATGACCCTCACATTTCACAGAATGAAAACAGGTCTGGAGTTGCCGGGCTGTGAAAGGTATACAGGAGAGGTAAAAGTAGTTCCTATCGGAGTATGCAGGGATGCAGAGGAATACATAGGTCATGGTGATCTTATGAATCTTGTACACCGTAAACAGGATGCTCACAAAGGCAATTCAGGTCGTGTTCTTGTCATAGGAGGCGGTGCTTACTACGGTGCACCGGCACTTGCGGCAATGGCAGCGCTTCGCACAGGTGCTGATATCGTAACCGTTGCTGTGCCTGAGAATGTATCGGATACAGTTGCTTCTTTTTCCCCGGATTTGATCGTTGTTCCTCTTACAGGAAACATGATAAGTCCTGCAAACATATCCGTGTTAAAAGATCTGATAGGTTCCCATGATGTTACTGTCATAGGCCCGGGTCTTGGGAGGCATAAGGATACTCTGGATGCTGTGGCACAAATAATTCCTTTGTGCAAAAAGGCGGTCATAGATGCCGATGGTCTTTTTAATTTAGACCTGCCTGTAAAAAGTGATGGCTCGTTCATATTAACCCCTCATTCAGTGGAATTTTCCCGCTTGTCAGCAATCAGGCTTCCTCAGGATCTGAATGAAAAGAAAAAGATTGTAAAGCAGTTCTCTAAAGAAAAAGATGTCATAACAGTCCTTAAAGGCAAAACCGATATAATTTCTGACGGACAAAGCATAAGGTTTAACAGGACAGGGAATGCAGGTATGACTGTTGGTGGAACAGGAGACGTACTTACGGGTATAACAGGTGCTCTGTTCACAGTAAACAATGCAATGGATGCGGCATCATGTGCGGTTTTCATTAATGGTGCTGCAGGTGATCTTGCTTTTGAAGAAAAGGGTTTCGGCTTACTTGCGACAGATATAATTGAACGGATTACAGATGTTACATCAGAGGTGTTTTGATATGGAGCGGGAAAACAGAAAAATAAACGTAGACATTGAAAGAAAATGGATTCGCATAATAGTAAGCCATGGCAAGGATGAGGAGATCCTCAAACTCAGCATTGATGAAGCCACAAGTCTGAAAGAACAACTGAAGAGTACTATTGAGGATTATCTTCAGAGACAGAATATAAGAATTGATTAAAAACGGTGATCAATTGGAAGCTACATTCACACATATAGAAAATGACCGTGCGGTCATGGTGGACATAAGTAAAAAAGATACCATTGTAAGAAAAGCGATAGCTTCCGGTGAAATAGTTCTAAGTGACGCAACAATAGAAAAGATACGTAGCGGAACTGTTGAAAAAGGTAATGTTTTATCCACTGCACGTGTAGCTTCTATATTTGCGGTCAAAAAGACCCCTGAACTCATTCCAATGTGCCATCAGATACCTGTCACTTCAGTGGATGTAGATTTTTCAGTACATGCCAATATAGTTCGTGTGGAAGTTGAAGTTCGTTCCATGGGAAAGACAGGTGTTGAAATGGAAGCCCTTACCGGTGTTTCGGTAGCTCTGCTTACGGTATGGGACATGGTAAAGTCCGCGGAAAAAGACGAAACTGGCAATTATCCGTCTACCGGGATACAGAACATAAAGGTTCTTGAGAAAGTAAAAATGAACCAAAACTAATGTATTATAAGGATACATTATGGTGCATCCCAATTATCCATAATTAAATCTTAAAGAGGTACATTATTTGAAGATCATAGGAGGACCGGCATCTCAGGCTCTTTGTTCCAGAGTTGCAAGAGAGATGAATTTAGAACCTACTGTGTGTGATTTTACAAAATTCCCTGACGGAGAACTGTACTCACGCATCCTTGATGAAGACGTTGATGAAGTTACCATTATCCAGAGCACTACTACCGATTCTGATCTTATCGCATTGTTGCAGCTTATAGATGCCTGCGAGGATTCGCCTGTCATAAATGTTGTCATACCCTATATGGGATACGCAAGACAGGACAAGAAATTCAAAACAGGTGAACCTATTACCGCAAGGGCAGTTGCAAGAACGATCAATGCCGACAGGATATTCACAGTGAATGTCCATGAGGCCAGTGTACTGAATTATTTCAATGCAGATGCCTTTGACCTTGATGCATCCCGCTTGATTGGTTATCATATCAGATCCCTTAACCTGTGCAATCCTTTGATAGTTTCTCCGGATAAAGGTGCCATTAACATTGCAGAGAACACTGCTGCAGATGTAGGTCTGGAATTTGATTATCTGGAAAAGACGCGTTTGTCAGGCGACACAGTTTCTGTCAAAGCAAAGAATGTAGATGTGATGGACAGAGACATAATAATCATCGATGATATGATCGCTACAGGCGGAACCATGGCAGAGTCCATAAAATTGCTCAGATCCCAGGGAGCAAAGGATGTTTACCTTGCATGTGTTCATCCGGTACTTGCAAGAAATGCCGTACTGCGGCTTTTCAATGCAGGGGTAAAAGATATCATTGCTACCGATACAATAGAAAAGGTACAGAGTTGTGTCAGCGTGGCGCCATTGATAGCCAATGCCTTGCGCAGTTTCTGAACATTAATATAATTGAAAATCTTATCTTAGTAGAGGTTTTATTATGACGTTGCCCGATGTTTGTCCCAAAGACGGAGTTTCCCGATGTAAGAAAAAAGAATGTCATCTTTACGTAGTTGATTGGCGTACAGGGGATGAACAATGTATAATCGGGTATCGTTCAACCCATAAAGAACTTTCAAGATCCGTACCGCTGGAAGATACTTATGCTGAAAGCACCCGCATAAGGCTTGAAAACAAGGCTGATGAAAATCGAAAACCCTGGCCTGACCCCGTGCCAGGTTCAGGTAAAAGGAAGCATCTTGAAAGGCCGGTGTCCGAGGATGCTGAATATGAGACAGAAACCATTGTTGCAGGCCCTGAAAGAAAGCGGGATGTTTCTATGAGCAACGAAGAAGTGGTGCTCGATGATAAGGATACTACTGTTTTCGAATCAAAACACAGTGAGGAAAAAAAATCCCGGGAAGATAAAAAAAGAAAATCTCTGGATGAGATGATGGATCTGGACCTCCCTGATAATTATGAGGAGGAATTCTGGAAATAGTTTTCCTTCATAAAATATGAAAGACGGAATACTTTGCATGGTATATGACCGGCTTCTGGATGAACTCGGACCTCAATACTGGTGGCCTGCAGATACAGCTTTTGAGGTTATTGTGGGAGCTATACTCACTCAGCAGACAAAATGGATAAATGTGGAAAAGGCTATTTGCGGTCTTAAAGAGCACTGTCTTTTAGAGGAACAGGCACTTGCTGATGCAGATATCGGACTTCTTGAGGATCTGATAAGATGCTGCGGTTTCTACCGGCAAAAAGCCTCCAGAATAAAAGGAATAGCGTCTTTTTTCGCTGAAAATCCGATGGAGGATGTTTTTTCCTTGCCCCTGGACGAACTTCGCCGGAAAATGTTGTCCCTGAAAGGAGTTGGCAATGAAACAGCCGACAGTATTGTACTTTACGCAGCCGGGAAACCAAAATTCGTAATAGATGCTTACACCACCCGCATGATGAAGTGCATAGGGATAGAAGGCAGTTATATACAATTACAGCAAAGATTTGAGGCAGAAATTCCCGAAGATGTTGAGATATATAAGGAATATCATGCCCTTATAGTTGAGTATTCAAAAGCCTTTTGCGGCAGGAACAGATGCAATGAATGTATTCTTAAGGATTTGAATGAGAATGGATATTGAGACCTATAATAAGATATATGATAGGCTGGAAAGTGTTGATGATATAAAAACTCTGGCTGAAGAATTCTCACAACCTGTTGGTACTATTCATTCAATACTTAACCAGAAAACCGTTAACAAGGTTAAGAAGAATTTTACTCGGATCAAAAATAAAAGTCCAGGTCATTTGAAGCAGTGGAGAAAAGGAAAAAGCATGATTGAGATCTCAAGGAAAAATGATATCCCTGCTACTCTTATGGTTTCCATGTTGCTCAAAGAAATGGGAATATCCAAGAAAAATTTCCTCCGGAATCTGGATGAACAACCTGATGGTCGTTTGAAAAGGGAAGTCAAAGAGGCCATCGAATCTGATTATTTCTTTTCACCCAGGGCTCATGAGTTACATTCGGAAAAAGGTGAGATGGGGGAGATAATCCTTGCTGAGTGGCTTGATGAAAAAGGCTTCGAGTACAAGTCTGAAGAAGACCTGCGGGATGAAGGTTTTAAAAAGACTCCTGATTTTTTGCTTGATGCGGAAATTGATGTGGATGGTGTGCAGGTATCCTGGATTGAAAGCAAGGCTCTTTTCGGTGATGAAAAAGAGCATGAATATTATATCAAAAAACAGTTCAGGGAATATGAAGAAAAATATGGTACCGGTATGATCGTTTACTGGTACGGTTATATTGATTCCATCAGCTATAATGGTAACATCATAAAGGATTACGAATATTTTGATGAATGCAAGGATTCAGTTGAAGAGCTTCTGAACTTCAAAACCTACTGGTAATCTAAAGTTATTAGAAGTCAGGACCTAAGCAGGATATCAGAGCATCAATCATCTTGTTCTTTTTCAAGACGTGACATGACATTCTTGGTATATACCTGATACACTCCTTCTTCATCATAGACAACCACTTCTTCATTGATGGTTGCATGATTTGCGTGTACGGCAAGGAAAGGCCAGATCTCATTTTTCTCAGGGTCACGCTGATTCTTCATATTGAAAATGTCCTCTGAAGTGCTTAATGATATTCTGTGGACTTTTTCAGTAATACGTGTCATATTTAACTGAATATCAGTTGTTTATTAATATCTTTCGTGTTGAGTTCTTTCATGTTTGAAATATTTCCTCAGGAGGCAAAAAGAGACATTTTGATTCCTTAGCAGCTTTTCACCTTAAGTAAAGATTTAATAGTAACAATCATCTAAGGATACTGACTCCGGAAAGTCCGGTCTTTATACTAATCTTATCATATTGGTGAAATCATGGCAGATATTACACATTGGGCAGATGTCATAGCAGATGAGGTGCTGGAAAAAGGTAAGAGGCACCTTGTTGCAACAGGCATAACTCCCTCAGGTCACATTCATATTGGCAACATGCGCGAAGTCGTAACTGCAGATGTAGCATACAGGGCACTTGTTGATAAAGGAGCTGAAGCAGAGTTCATTTATATTGCAGATACTTATGACCCTTTAAGAAAGGTCTACCCTTTCCTGGACGAAAGCTATGAGGAACACGTGGGCAAACCCCTTTCGGAGATTCCATGCCCCTGTGGTAAACATGATGATTATGCGGAACATTTCCTTGAACCTTTCCTGGCAGCACTTGATCATCTGGGAATTCATCCCAGGGTCTACAGGGCAGATGAGCTGTACAAAGATGGTGCTTATGTTGAAGCCATCAAACAGTCTCTTGTAAGGAAGGATGAGATTGCAGCAATCCTTAAGAAAAGATCAGGAAAGACCCCTGCATCCACATGGAGCCCATTCAATCCTATCTGCAATAAATGCGGAAAGGTCAATACTACTGTAGTTACAGGTTTTGATATTGATTCGGAGACTGTAGACTATGAATGTTCCTGCGGCGACAGTGGAACAGTACCAATGAAAGGAGGCGGAAAGCTAACATGGCGTGTGGACTGGCCTGCAAGATGGAAGGCCCTGGGAGTCACGGTAGAACCATTCGGAAAGGATCATGCTTCTAGAGGCGGTTCTTATGATACCGGCCAGGCAATAGCTAAAGAGATATTCGGATACGAAGCTCCTCACCCTATAATCTATGAATGGATCATGTTGGGTAAGAAGGGTGCAATGTCATCCTCTACCGGTGTTGTGGTATCAATTTCTGATATGCTCAAGGTGGTGCCACCTGAAGTGCTGCGCTACCTTATCATACGTACAAAACCTGAAAAGCATATCAGATTCGATCCTGCTTTGCCCCTGCTCACACTTGTGGATGAGTTCGAACGTCTGCATTCAAGTGACAAGGCCACATCATATGATAAGAGGATGATCGAACTCTCACATGCAGCAGGTCTCTGCCACACTGATATTCCGTTCAAGCATATGACAACCATATACCAGGTTGCTGCAGGAGATTTTGATAGAATAATGAATATTGTCAAAAGAGCCGGATATGACACTTCAAACGAGAAGTGCATAAGGGAACTGGTTGACAATGTCGGCAACTGGCTTGAGATGTATGCTCCTGACAATGCCAGGTTCAGTGTTCAGGAAGAACTTCCTGTGAGTACAGCAACTCTGAACGATCTTCAGAGAGCTTTCCTGAAATCTTTTTCGCAGATTCTGGATAAGAGCGGTGAGATGAGTGGAGAGGATTATCATAATCTGGTATATTCAGCAAAGGAAACAGACTCCGAAATGAACAGAATGATGGCAGATTCCATGGGCGTAAGCACTGAAGAACTTGAGGTAAAACCAAAGGACCTATTCAAAGCCATATACATCTCTGTTCTGGGTCAATCATCAGGTCCAAAAGCCGGATGGTTCCTTTCATCACTTGAGAAGGACTTCATTGTAAAGCGCTTCAGGGAAGCAGCGGAATACAGACCCTGAGCATGAAGCAACATTCTTTTCCTGGCAATGAATACAACAGCAAGTCTCATTTTCTTGCCTGGGATGAAGAATACAAACATATGACCTGGGGTGGTCCCAGGTCTATCTCTATGCTGGAGGGATTGATATCTCCTTCAGCGCGAGTTCTTGATCTTGGATGCGGCAATGGCAGATTTCTTCTACCGCTTTCCAGAAAATACGAATCCCTGGGGACCGACGTCTCACTTACGGCAGTGAAAAGAGCTCAGACTTACATTTCTAAAAACAATATTGATGACGAAAAGAAGGTTGAGCTTCTTGTATCAAGCATAACATGTCTTCCTTTTTCAGATGATTCCTTTGATGCTGTTATATGTTTCGGAGTACTTCAGCACCTTCTGGAAACTGAAAGGAAGGAAGCAATATCTGAAATAAAAAGAGTTATGAGGAGCGGTGCTGTTCTTGTTATCGAGGTTTTCGGAACTGAGGATATGCGCTATGGCGGGGATGCAATCGAAAAAGATACTTTCCGCAGAAAAAGTGGAATAATTTACCATTACTTCACACAGGATGAAATAAGATCACTTTTACATGGCTTTGATATTGTGGAAATAAAAGATCAAATCTCTGAAAAAAAGTTTCACGGCACCATACACCGGCGCCATCATATAAAGGTCATAGCCCGAATTTAGAAAGCTATTCCAAGATAATTCAATGCTATTATAAGTAAAGCACCCACAACACCTGCAATAGCACATACAAGAATGACTATCCATGTGTATGCAATTTCAAGGCCCAATACCAGATTGGCAAGAACAAGGACGATCAGTCCCAGGACCGTGTTGACCACCATGACCTTTACGGTCTTTAATACCTTCCAGAGAATTAATGCGACTATAAGAGCCACTATCAGGGTTACGATTTCAACTGCCATAATCACCATCTTATTATTTATGTGATAAGTATTTAATGATTTCTAAAAAAAATCAGACTTTGTTCACAGGTTCAATGAATTTTTTAATTTCCTCTTTTATTTCAGATATATCCGAGTATTCTTTGCAGACTATCCTCGTATCGCCAAGGATCATAGCTGAAACGTTTGCTTCATTTTTGTGTATACACATTACAGGAATTCCCTTTTGTAAAGCGCTGCAGATCTCATATCCCACACCAATGGAAGGTGTGCTGACTTCTGCGATCAGACACTCACTTTTATGGAGGAAATGCATATCTCTTATGTATATCTCTTCCTCGGTCAGCAGAGATTCTGTTTTTTCAAGTTCAGGATCTGCAACATGCCAGCTAAGCACTTCATGACCTTTATCCTGAAGATAATTGCAGATATCCATGTAAGTGGACAGCATATGTCGTCCACCTCTGATAGATGCTGAAAGGAATATTTTCATTTTACACCTCTGTGATAATGTCCTCTTGTATGGTTCTCACTGATATCGCTGCCCTGCCAGAGATGCTTTGTTTCTCCGGTATAGAAGGAATCTATGCCTTCCCTGTAAGCACGTGTAACCATTTCCACTCTATCTGCTTTTATGTTCTTTGAATCCACTCTGAGTCTGGAAACGCCTGCTCTTATCAATTTGGGTATCTCTTCCAGCAGACAGAGTTCTCTGGAATTGAATATATGAGTCCTGCATTTTGAGTCTGTTCTGACAGGGAACTCAAATCCTTTTTCATCTACTATTTCAAACAGGCCGGTTTTGCAGGGTGAGCCACAATTGAACCTGTTTTCATCTTTCTGACCGAGGATACCACTGATAAAACAGTGTTCGGATTCCATTATCTGAACCTTACCGTGGACAATATATTCGCATTCTCCGTGCTTTGTGATATCATTTATCTGACCCAGATTCATTTCAGTTGAAAGTGTTACAGTGTCAACGTTATTTTCATTCAGGAACTGAAGTGTATACCTGTTAAATACATTAATGGAACTGTCAGTTATCATTTTCAAACCGGTCTTTCCGGCAATCTTTAATGAATTTAAAAATCTTAATATGCCCGTATTTGCAACTACGATACCTTCAAATCCCATCTTTTCCGCCTGCATGATCATTGTTGTTACATTTTCCATTTCCGGATCTTTTATTATGACCGGCGTATGAAGGTAGAGGCCAATCTTATTTTCCATAGCAATATCAATGGCAGGCTTCCATTCTTCATCTTCAATATCTTTTTCACTCTCTATGTATACAATATCCGCTCCGCCTTTAATAGCATAGGTCAGGGATTCAGGGTTATTAACACTTACAGAGAGCAGCGTTTTTTTGTCAGATGCACATTGGGATATTCTCAGGTCATCTGTGACTTTTCCGGAAGTCCCCGGATGTACAGGTCTTCTCCATTTCTCTATTCTCAGATTTTCCAGCTCGTCCGTTGCCTCTGTTCTGGCGTTGTTCAATTCTTTAATGGGTATGAATACTTCATCCGGCATATCAATGATGACCTGAAAGGCTTCAAAAACGGTGTTACCGGTCTTTGAAAGCTGTTTTTCAATATCTTCTATTGTAGTCGGTCTTTTGCGGGGGCTTTCAACTACATAATCGGAAATTACATTTGAAATATTATTGTCGCGGTCTGAAATTGAGAGTTGGAGCATTTCCCCAATGTGTGCTTTGAGTTTGATTGTTACTGGTATTTTGCGTATTGGCGCAGGGGAGCTGAATGAAGCCTGAAGCTCTTTCATCAGGGAATCGTCAAGTGTCCTGTAAACAGCAGCTCCGTTTTTGGGAGGCTGATCATAATTTATAATAATAGTTTCGCCGGGATCTGCTTTCTTTTTAAGTATGTTATCGATGTATATGCCTCTGATAATTGTACCTGAATCCCGGCTGCCTTCAAAACCGATCCCGTCCCCGACTTCTAGTTCTCCAGAAAGCCTGATCTCAAGTTTTTTGAATTTATTATCATATCCTGTGACTTTTCCGATCATGATCCCCTGATTATGTGGTCTTTTGCGGCTCATGAGCTCTCCGACAGGATCGCCTTTTAAATAGCCTGTTGTGAACTCGCGGTTGAAAAGCTGCTCAAGGTTTTCTTTTTCTCCTTTGCTGATAAAATAGTTCTCCGGATCTTCGATATATCGGTCTATAAGACGTCTGTATATGCTCACAACACCTGCAACATACTCAGGACGTTTCATGCGGCCTTCGACCTTGAAAGAATCTATCCCGGATTTTATGAGTTCAGGCAGTATTTCTGATGTGTTGAGGTCTTTCGGACTTAAAAGGTAGTTACCTTCTGTTCTTATTTCTTTTCCGTCTTTACGCAGTCTGTATTGCTTGCGACATGGCTGGGCGCAATATCCACGGTTTCCGCTTCTGCCTCCGATCATACTGCTCATGAGACACTGACCTGAATAGCAGATACATAAAGCACCGTGAATAAAAACTTCAATTTCAGCTCCTGTTTCGTCTTTGATATATTTTATTTCCTCAAGTGAGAGTTCTCTTGCAAGAACTATTCTTTTTACTCCTGTTTCTTTAAGGAAACGTACGCCTTCTGTGTTATGGATGGTCATCTGGGTGCTTGCATGCACCGGCAGTGAAGGAGCCATTTCCCTTGCAATAGAGAGAAGTCCCATATCCTGCACTATGATGGCATCTGCTCCTAGTTCATTCAGTGTGTAAATCAGATCAAGTGCTTTTTCAGTCTCGTTGTCCTTGATAAGAATATTCATTGTGACATATACCTTAACTCCCCGGAGGTGAGCGAAGTCCAGTGCTCCCCTGAATTCCTCTATTGTAAAGTTGTCTGCATATGCTCTGGCACTGAAATCCCCGATTCCGAGATATACTGCATCAGCACCGTTCTCCACGGCGGCAATGAGTGATTCCATATTTCCGGCAGGGGCTAAGAGTTCAGGAGTTTTGAGCATGATATCCGCTCAGATGAGGTAAGAGTATATAAATCCGCCTTTTGCAGTTCAAACCGACATTTTTTGTTTATTTTCTTTCCTGCACAGGTAACTTGCCATAAAGTCGTCCTGATAATGAGACTCTTCTATTCTGAAACCTGCTTTTTCAAGAAGTCCTTCCATTACCCAGTCAAAGGTTGAGAATTCCTCTTTGATATGATGGACGTAGTCATCTTTCATTATATCCTTTGCTTCTTCGGAGATATTATGGAGTGTTTGTGAAAAGAATGCGTCAAAATCATCGATGTCGGAAGAATAGATCACATCCCTCAGGTACAATTTTCCATCAGGCTTCAGCATTGAATTGATATTCTTTAGTGCTATAAGTTTCCAGAAATCAGGGAGATGATGCAATACCAGCTGGGTGACAATGACATTGAATTGTTTTTCAGCCGGATCGAATGTCAGGAAGCCACCGTTGATAAATTTAATATTATCTCTTTTTCTTGATCTTGCTTTATCCCGGGCGAACTCTATCATCCCCGGTGAAATGTCAAGAGCAGTTATTTCTCTGCAGTAATTTGAAAGCTCGATTGAAAATTCACCGGTTCCGCATCCGATCTCCAGTACCTGCTCTTCCGGCTGGAGATCTATGAGCCTGAGCATTGTTTCCATTTCCTCTCTGATGTCGCGTATTTTGTCCATGTTCCTGTCGTAGTTCAGGATCTCTTCTTCGTCGGTGTAATCAGTCCCGTTTTGAACAAATTCATCATAATACCATGCAGGCAGTTTTCTCATTATTACCACTCCTACCCTCAGATCAGGATTTATCGAATACTTTGATATTGCTCCATTTTCTGTTATAAGAGTTATACTAAAATATCTTTTCAGGGAATAAGCAATTATCCGCTGGTAAGGTCGGAATGTTGTGAATGAATTAAATTTGAACAAAAAAGTGAGAATAAAAAAAAGTGAAACAGGAAAATAATCACATCAGTTCTTTTCCTTCTTCAGAATGTAACCTTTGAGTACCCACAGTCCGATAATGATCACTGCCAGGTTGTAGAATGCTCTTATTATAGGAACATATTGTGATTTGAACCATGTGTAGATCACATCATTAATGATGAAATAAAGCTGGAAAGCTGAAATGGCAATGATGACAGCCACCAGAAGAAGCATACCACCTTTGAAATAATCTTCGTGGCTTCTTTCTTTCCTGCCGGACTTCGGGGCAAATGTTATTTTCTCTTCTTTTGTTTCCTTAACATCCTTCCCCTCATTCATTATATCTCCTCCTTGCAATATATAATGCAGCTATAAAGGCTACTAAGATCAAAGGTATGTTAAATCCGGGACTTTCCTCAGCTGCATATTCTTCTTCGGCCTCTTCCCAGCTATAGTCTTCCTCTACCACAAAGTCGGCAGTATCCACATCCTTAGTCTGCACCTGCTGGTCCCTGTCTATTGTTTTTTCAGGATTCAATTGTACGTAATCCTCACCTGTCATTATGATGACATTGTCATCCCATATACTGATCTCGACCACATAGTTATAGTTATCAGGAACAGTAAGGTTCACAGTTCTGATCATGGTCTCTTCGGGTTCGATCTCTCCGGTACTGGTCCATTTCTTATCTGCAATGAGCCTTGCATCCATTTCTCTGGCTTTTACAAGTATTCTGTAGTTCCTGGTCGTTTCAGCACCTTCGTTCTTCAGATATATATCGTTTTGAACCACAACACCAGCGGATGTGACCTCCTGTGCTATGAAATCGATTCCTTCTATCCTTATCCCAGTTTCCTGCATATCTGTTTGAAGATTTTCGATCCCTGATAGAATGATCTGTCTTTCATGGCTGATCTCTCCTTCATCCACTATTATTGCATTTATACGGTAAGCACCCTTTTTAGGAAGGCGGATAGTCTGGTTTATCATCTTAGTTTCATCTTCACTTACTAATCCGATATCTTTTTCCTGCTTCAGTTCGAGCAGACCTGTCTGCCGGTTGAAGACCTTGAGCATGACGGTTGAATTGCCGTCACTGTCAGTTCCGAGGTTCTCAATATATGTTGTTACATTGAACCATGCATAGGTGCTTTTGACACTGTCTGCTGACATTTCGATATCTGTAATCACCAGCCTTGTTTCTTCGTCATATTCACGCAGGCATCCGCCGGATGCTGCGCTGAAGAGAATGATAAGTAATAATAAAACGGAACTTAATTTTGAATTGACATTCTTCATAGTATCCCTGTATTGAAGAAAGGCGGGGAACTATTTAAACATAGTGAAATATTTGGTTTTGTAACAAATTAAATATTGTAAGTATGGTGAATATATCAATCTGTGCAGATGCATGGATTTTTCCCGCATGTAGGACACCTGTCAGGATATTTTTCAAGGAAAGCAGCTTCAAGGTCAATATCATAGAGGTTTGCAAGTGCTCCTATCCAGGCAAAACAGTCTGCGAGCTCTTCCCTGATGTTATCCGTGTCATCCCTTCGAATAGCCTCCGCAAGTTCCCCGATCTCTTCCACAAGCCAGAGTGTTGTTGCTGTTGCACCTCTTTTCCTGTCATTATGGGCATAGAGATTATACATGAGTTCCTGGAATTCGGAAATTTGCATGTTCCTTTCTCCTTAATCAGCATTCAGAGCCTTACAGGTACGTTCTTTTCTTTAAGGTATTCCTTTGTGTCGCTGACCGTATATTCTCCAAAGTGGAATATACTTGCTGCAAGTGCTGCATCGGCTTTTCCTTTTGTGAAACCTTCATACATATGTTCGGGGTTACCCACACCACCGGATGCTATGATAGGTATTTCGAGTTCTTCGGAGAGTTTTCTTGTTATGGGAATATCAAAACCATCATAGGTGCCGTCCCTGTCCATACTTGTAAGAAGGATCTCACCGGAACCCAGTTCTTCTACCTTTTTAGCCCACTGCACAGCATCGATTCCGGTAGGTTTTCTGCCACCGTAGATAACAACTTCATACCATGCAGGAGTTCCGTATTCCAGCTCAATAACAGTTTTATCCTTATTGTTCTCTACATCAGTATTTCTTTTACAGTCAATGGCAGTGACAATACACTGGGCACCGAATATCTCTGATGATTCTCTGACCAGTTCCGGATTCTTTACAGCAGCGGTGTTTATTGAAACCTTATCCGCACCTGCTCTGAGTATCTGGCGTATGTCATCTATGGAATTTATTCCCCCGCCAACGGTCAGAGGAATGAATACCTCATCTGCGGTCCTTTCAATGACGTCTATCATGGTGCCTCTGCCTTCATGAGATGCGGTAATGTCGAGAAAAACAAGTTCGTCAGCACCCTGTTCGTTATATCTTTTGGCAAGCTCTACCGGCCCTCCTGCTTTTCTCAGACCTACGAATTCTATCCCTTTAACAACGGTTCCGCCTTCCTCATCAAGCGTAACATCCAGACACGGTATGATCCTTTTTGTAAGCATGTGACTTTGTTCCTAATGCATTTGATCATCTGTATCCGCCGGACTGGCAGGCAGATGATGTGTTTAATATGAAGATATCGAGTTTTTATTTAATACTTGTTGTGAACTTTTACAGGTCATGCATTTGATATGGATTTTTATATAAGGGAGACTATTTCATATGCTTGGATCAATTATTGAAATGACGGATATTGCATCCATATTACATACACATGTGTGAATGAGCTGGTAATATGAATTTACCTTTCACAGAAGAACAAGTCCTGAACAATTTCGCGCAATAAAATATCGATGTATTTCCCTCTCAGATAATTTTATATCTGCCCGCGGGAATTGCACTTATCTTGTGTTCAGTAAAAGGGTTTATTCTGGTAAAGTAATCTCAGGTATATTCGCCTTTCTTGTTCATTGTTCAGGCCGGCATGTTCTTAAAATATGAAGTTCTGGACAGGAAGTTTTCTTTCAGGTTCAACAAGGATATCTACGGATTCACAGGCATGGCGATGGTCTTTATCTGGTACAGGGACAGGGAATGATAGTGGTTTTATTATGATGTAATCTGAGATTGTTGTTTATGCTGTATCATTTGGCTATTGGTTTTATTTAGCATAAAGTGTCTATTTATCGAAAGGTTTATGAGTAAATAGTCTTTATTTTTCATTATGACCTGGTATGGAGGAACTAATTTGAACAATGAAAATATCATGCCACCCAAAAACTGGGGTTACATATGGGTTTTGTTAATATTCTTCTTTGCATTCTC
>JAASSR010000050.1 GCA_021767785.1 Methanolobus sp. | reverse complement strand
TCCAGTTGAAACCATAGGGTCTCTGTTGTTTATAAACTTTCCAGTTGAAATGGTGGGGTCTTTCTCCATAGGAAATGTTAATCTTTATATCTATTGATTAATTTAAAATAAAGAAAGTATTGATGATGCCGTTTTTAGTTTATTTTATTATTTTTATACTATTTTCCAGTTGAAATGGTGGGGTCTAAACCATAAGCATTAATAACCTCCACTTCCATTGTATCGATTGGAATTGAGAGATTAAATCCAATTAAGGTTGGTTATTCTTATCCCTTGGAATAATTTATTAGCTTAAATTAATTAAATTATCAGACATTTATAATTTTAAGGATAGGGTGAAATAAGTAAATGCAAAGCAAATCATTGGATGGCCTGTTTCAGGAATTACTTGAAAATGAACCTATTTTTAAAAATAAGGAAGTTTTAAGACACTCTTATACTCCGGATTCACTTGTTCATCGTGATGACCAGATCAACAGTCTTGCATCCATTCTCGTTTCAGCTCTTCGTGGAGATACTCCTTCTAATATACTCATTTATGGTAAAACAGGTACCGGCAAAACTGCTGTGACGCGGCATATTGGTATTGAGCTTGAGAGAAAAGGTGAGGCTCTGGGTGTGTCATGTAAAGTTGTGTATCTGAACTGTGAAGTAATTGATACCCAGTATCGACTTCTTGCAAACCTTACCCGGCAGTTCGGTGAAGATGTTCCTATGACTGGATGGCCCACTGACCAGGTCTTTTTCAAATTCAAAGAAACTATTGATACTGAGAGACAGGTTGTAATTATCATTCTTGATGAAATTGATAAACTGATAAAGAAAGGAGATGATGTTCTATATAACCTTTCACGGATCAATACAGATCTTATGCATGCAAAGGTTAGTATGATAGGTGTGTCAAATGATCTTAAATTCACCGAGTTCCTTGATCCAAGAGTTAAAAGTTCCCTGGGAGAAGAAGAGATAATCTTCCCGCCTTATGATGCCGATCAGATCAGTGATATTCTTCATGAAAGAGCTCAGATAGCTTACAAACCTGAAGCTCTTGATGAGATGGTAATTCCTCTATGTGCTGCTTTTGCTGCTCAGGAGCATGGTGATGCAAGACGTGCTCTTGATCTTTTGAGAGTTGCAGGAGAGATAGCAGAAAGGGAGAACAGGCCCCTGGTTGAGGAACAGCATGTAAAAGGTGCTCAGGAAAAGATCGAGATCGATCGCGTTGTGGAAGTTGTGCGCACTTTACCCACTCAATCAAAACTAGCTCTGTACAGTGTAATGCTTTTGAGAAACAATGGTTACAAGAATGTAACCACAGGTGAGGTCTACAATGTTTATCGGCAGTTGTGCCTTCAGGTTGATATGGATATCCTTACGCAGCGCAGGGTTACTGATCTTATGTCCGAACTCGATATGCTTGGAATTGTAAATGCTGTTGTTGTAAGCAAAGGACGTTACGGCAGAACGAAAGAAATTGTGTTAAGCGTTCCTATAAACAGTACGAAAAAAGTATTGTTCGAAGATTACAGGCTTAAACCACTTGAGTTCTTTAAACCTGTCCTCACAACACAGTTACATCTCTAATATTTATCTTAATCTGATAATTAGATCATCTGTATAGCATTAGAAACTGGGAAGCAACAATCTGAGATAGCCCACATAGGGAATTCTGTAACGTGCAATTCCTATGATCCATTCTTCCTTTACAGGCATCAGGTAGCTGACCTGTCCCTGCTGGTCATAATATTTGTTCGTTCTCTGGTTATCTCCCTTTGTGATGTATCCGGAATGAGGAGCAACAGGTCCTCCTTCCCACATTGTTTCACCCTCTTCGACATAATACATTGCACGGTGTATGATGGGAGTAACTCCCTCCTGGCCATATGGCCTGTATAGGATCACATCACCATAATTATCAAAAGAAGTATAATTGTTATAACCTTCATTATACGTAATAACATCGGTTCTGTCGATGCTCTGGATAAAAATGATATCACCTATATTCATATGTGGCTCCATGCTTCCTGATTCCACGGCAACCATAGGGGTCCACATGCCAAATACCAGCTGAGAGAAAGATGCAAATATTAATACTGCTAACAGGACGGTTAGAATGTCTCTGGCAAGTGAAACAAAGAAATTGTCACTTTCTTTGAAAGTATGATAGGTTTCTTTTAAGTCCATTGTTCTTACCTGTCTTCTGTGAAAATCAAATGAAAGAATGTATTAATGAAATAAGGAATATATTTGCAAAGATAAAATGGTTACGGCCCTAAATATTTTTATAAGTCATATGTCTATAGATAATTTGAGTTCTAATACGATATTAAATTGTTGTTAACATGAATGAGATCGATGTTCTAACTGCCTTTATAGAAGAGGGTTATCAGATTAGTCCTGAAGCAGTGGACCTTATATGCTCCCATTGTTCTCCTGAGGACCTGGTAAGATACATAATTGAAAATATAGATGTTTCAGTTCTTGTGATCGATGTTAAGCACATCGATCTTGACGGATTCAGTGAACTGGGGCATTTAAATGAAGAAATGTTCGAACCGTCGGAAGAACTGCCTGCCGGTCATTCTGAACCGGACAATAGTCACGGAAACACTGCCTATGATCAGCCTTCATCATATAAGGTATGGACGGGTACCGGCGGATTTTCCAGTGCAGCCTGTAAACAAAAGAACAGTCCGGTTTCCGTACTTTCCGATATAACTGATAATTCAACATGTGTCGGTGAATATATGGAATTTGTCCAGTTCTTCAGGAACCGTTACAGCAGGCTTAGTGATATTATCCGTGGAAGAGTGACCGCCCGTCCGATAGAGAGTCTGAAAAAAGGTAAAGGAACCAGTTTCGGAGGAAGCCGGGATTCTGGAGAAGTATCGATAATCGGCATGATCTCAGATATCAGAACTACCAGTAACGGGCATAAGATACTGGAGGTTGAGGATCCCACCGGTTCATTCTCTGTTCTGATACGTATGGCCGACAAAGATCTTTTCGAACAGGCCAGTCGTTTTGTGCTGGATGAAGTTGTAGGATTTACCGGAACTCTCACAAATGACGGCAATCTGATGATAGCACAGAGGATCACCTTGCCCGATCTTCCCACCGTGAATCTGAAAAGATCCGGAAGTTTTGGAAAAGCAGTTCTTACATCTGACATACACATTGGCAGCACAACTTTTCTTGAGGAACCCTGGGAAAGATTCATTGATTTTTTGAACGGTGACACTGAAAACGAGGCACTGGCTGCTATCTCTAAGGATGTACGTTATCTTCTTGTTGCAGGTGATCTGATTGATGGAGTTGGAATATATCCAGGGCAGGAAAACGAGCTTTCTATTCTGGATGTATATGATCAGTATAAAAAGGCCGGTGAATACTTTTCCATGATCCCGGAACATATTCAGATCATAATTTCTCCTGGAAACCATGATGCAGTTCGCCAGGCTGAACCCCAGCCAAAATTGCCGGAGTGTATAAGGAACTATTTCCCTGAAAATGTGACTTTTGTGGGAAACCCTTCTATAGTTGATCTGGATGGTGTCAAAGTAATGCTCTACCACGGGCGTTCAATTGATGATCTGGTTGCTACGGTGCCGGGTGTTTCCTATAAAGAACCTACAAAAGCAATGGTGGAAATGATGAAGTTCAGGCACCTTTCTCCGATTTACGGAAGCCGTGTTTCCATTGCACCTGAAAAGAAAGATTATTTTGTTATTGGTGATGTACCGGATATCCTTCACTGTGGCCATGTCCACACTCTGGGTATAGAGTGGTACAAAAATGTGCTTCTGATCAACTCAGGCACATGGCAGGACCAGACAGAATTCCAGAAAAGAGTGAATGTGGTTCCAACTCCTGCACAGGTTCCTGTAGTTGATCTTGAAAATCTCAAAACAACTATTTTGAGATTTGATGAGTAAACGGCTTTTTACATCTTACTTTTTTATTTGCTTTTTTCCTTTATCGTAAGTATACTGTGATCCATGGTCTGTTCGGGACAGATGGTCTCACAGCGCTTGCAGCTTGTGCCTAGGCAGTGCTGGCTGTCAATGTTTGCAAACCTTGCTCCGTTCTTTTCTACAATTTCCACTGCATCTTCAGGACACTCTTTTTCACATTTATGGCACAGGATACATTTTTCCACCGGAGCTTCAAGTGTGATACCTATGTCTTTAACAATGTCAAGTCCCTGGGAACCCACATCATCTATATCCCTGGATACTCTTTTTTGTATTTCCACTTCCTTGAGGTCTTCAGGAAAAACGGGGATACCATACATTTCAAGCATCTGATCGTACATGTCTTTAGGCATTCCGTGTTGCCAGGTTGAAAGTTCACATACGTAGATATCCTTGAAGGTTTCACTGGTGGCCATCATAAGATGATCTGCCTGTATCTTTTTTGCAATGGCTATGACATCATCAAGCCTTGATCTGTCAATGGCTAATTTTCTTGCAAGGCCTATAGATGTATTACCGAACTGGACGATACCCTTTGAAAAACCAGGGACTGAGCCTATGTGTCTTGCCTTATCAGCATCAACATATGTTCCGGTTGCCCCGGACATGTAGGAGTAGCTCAGATCCTCATATTTCATTCCGGATTCAATGAGTAATGTCATGTGGGCTGCCCTTATTGCTCCTATAGCCTTGCCAACCTCTTCCACATCTTTATTGGTTATAATGATACTATCTCCAAGTATCAATTCTCCGTTAGGCAACTCGGGTAGTTTTTCTATAAGTCCTTTCTTCAGTGCAAGCGCTATCGTGGATATGACACCTGTACCCGTAATTCCTTTGGGCAGGACCATACAACCTTCTATACATTCACCTGTAATGGGATCTACCAGAGGACCCTTTATAGGGTTCATAGTTTCGTCAAGTACTGTCAATCTCCACCATTTCCCTTCACTGTTCACATCACTAATAGCACCAGGACCCGCAAGCATTCCACATGCAATACCCTGTCCTTCGATGGCAGGGCCTGCTGCAGCACTTGCGGTTATTATCCTGTCATCTATTTTAAGTGCCATTTCGGCGTTGGTCCCGTAATCAGTAACCAGACAGGGCTCTGCCTGATGGATGAAATCCGTTTCCAGCATCATGGCAAGTGCATCGGCACCTATTTCGTGTTTTATTGCAGGGGGGACTATTATCTCACAATTATCCATTTCATATATACCTTTGAATATTTCGTTTGCAGGGAAGATTCTCGCATCTCTTTTTACATCCTTAACTCCCAGTGATGCCTGTTTGTTCTTACCTGCATATGCAAGATCCCTTATCTCTATGTTCTGGAAAAGTGAGAGTTGTATAGGATTACCGCAGACAGCTATACGCTGTATTTCAGAAGGTTCAACATCAAACTTTAACATTATTTCCTTTACTGTTTCAATGATCAGTTTGTGAGCAACATCAGCTCCTGTGTTTATAGCAAAGTCCAGATGGTCCATAACATTGCCACCGGGTAATGGGTGACCCATCGTGATTACAGTCTTCACTGTTGCTTTCTTTTTAAAATCAATAAGTTGTGACCTGAAACCACTTGTTCCAAGATCTAAGGCGATCACATACATTTCTCAATACTCCTCTGTTCATTAATTGCTTAGATTACCTGCCTGGATTTCATTTTCAGGAATTTCCGTTCTGCAATACGGAATACAACATTGAAGCCACTCCTATTACCAGTGGTTCCATCACAAGGTCAACACGATACTTTTTACCGATTTCAGGCGGCAGTCCGCAGGGTATTCCCGGAGTTGAGACCAGGCATCTTTCCTCAATCATACCTTCGGATATTGTATCAGCATTGGGTGTAGCTTCAAATACCATTGAAAATTTCTTTCTGTCATCACTGCAGTAAGGTTTAATTCCCAGTTCACCAACGGCTTTTTGAAGGAATTCCCTGTTAGGATCGCATGCATAGACATTGAAACCTTTTTTCATAAGGTGACTTGCTCCAGCATAACCAACCCTTCCAAGTCCGATGACAAGTATATCCTTTGAATTTGCTTCCGTGAATCTTGAAGCGATATCAGCGTATATAACGCCTGTAGCCACATGGTTGCTGACTATCTTCTCGTTCCTCAGATTGTGGGCAGTGAAGATATGGTCATCAGCCATCATTATTATGTCAGCACCCTGGGATACGGCTTCATAATAACCTGTTACATCGGGATGCTCTGTTACGAATCCTTCAAAACCGAAATATTCAACTATGAACAGAAGGGATGATGTAAAGGTGCTGATTATACCGTTTCCTGATGTGATCGGAATGATACCAACTTTTTGGGAGTCCGGCTTTGTTCCGTAAAGATCTTCGCATATTCCCCTTATATCAAGACCCGTAACTCTTTTTATTATCTCATCGTTCTCTTCAAGTTGTGTGGAAAGATTTTCCAGATCCTGCGGTGTTAGTAGTGCCATCTTACGCCTCCATTGCTATTTTTTGAAAATATTCCGGGCAATGATCTGTTATCATTCTCATCCCTTCCTGTCTTATCTTTTCAGCTTCTACCCGGTCAGTTCCCCGGCTGATCAGAGTAAAAACACTCTCTTTGTATTTGCTTCTGGATTCAAAAATTTCAAGATTGTCGGAATTGTATAACTCCAGATATTCATCACCATTAGAGAGTACATGTTCACCTACAGGTTTCAGTTTGCCGTTCTCAGAAATCAGATGTTCATAGATGCAATACTTCGTTTCAGGGACAGGTTCGTTTTCCCTGATCCCTTCTGTGAATGCATCCATCAGTATTTTCACGAGATTCAGACCGGTAGAATGATATACAGCCGTAGGTGTCTGGCTGGGGAATCTTGCATCTATCTCAAGTACCTTCAATCCCTGAGGACTGTCTATTGCTTCCACATCCATAATCCCCCGCAGTTTCAGGTTCTTTGCAAGTTCATAGCTTATCCTCCTGAATTCAGGGTAATTCTCTATAGGAGTGACCATATGGCAGTCGTAGCTTTCATCAATGTGTATCTTCGTTTCTTTTAGAACTGTAAAATGACTTCCATCGCCAATAACCTCAAGGGAGATAACATCTCCTTCAACATACTCTTCAACAAGCATGGAAGGATCAAGTGTTTCAAGCCCCATGTAGTCATATATTATTGAAGTGCCAATGCTGCTGCTTTCACATGGAGGTTTCACAAAATATGGCGGATGAGTGGGTTTATCTGAAGGGGTCGGAATGCCGATAGATCTGAAAAAGTCCTTGGAACGTTTTTTGTCCATGCTCACATAATAGGAATCAAAATCAAAAAGTATAGGACATGAAAGTTCTTTTTCCATGTTTCTGAGATATTCCAGAGTTCTATGATTTTCATTGACAGGAATTATGGCATCAACTCCCTGTGATAAATCTAAAAGTCTTTCAGGATGCTCAGTTATGTCAAAACATTGAAAACCGTCCACAACATTCCGTATCAGAGGTCTTGTGTTGCGGTCTATAAGTAAAACTTTCATATCTGCTTTATGTGCAAGATATGTGACCTCAAATCCCTGTAGCTTACCACCGATAATGCATATTGTCTTCATAACATTACCACCGGTGCTTTTGATGATCTTATGCTATTGTTATCGATTATTTTATTGAAATCAGCCTGGCTTGCAGGTTCCATTCCAATACTTTTCAGGCGTTCGATAACACTTTTAGGATCTCTGTCCCTTTCTTCAAGTTCCCTGTCATAATTGACGACACCTTCAAGTGATGAATCCGAAGGTATTATGGATGTGACAACATTAGCACCGGCATTTAAGCGATGAACCATTCCGTCAATTCCTTCAAGGTCAAGGGATGCCGGTATTAATCTGTCAGGAAACATAAGTCTCAGTATTGAGATTATCTTCAGCTCGGAGAGACTGGATTCCTGATCAACTTGCGCAAGAGGGGTTCCTTCCTGTGGAACGAAGGTCATGACACGCACCATGTCGGGTTCATTCTTTTGCATTCCCCGAAGGGATTTTATGGTTGACTCGATATCATTTCCAACACCAGTTAGTATTCCGTCTTCCACAAAGAAACCTACCTTTTTAGCGAATTCCCTTGCATGCAGTCTTTCTTCGAATGACTGACCGACTCTCAGTTTTGCGTAGAGTTCCTTATCATGTGTTTCCTGATAAAGTGCAAGGAAATCGGCTCCGCTCTCATAAAGTCTGCTCAGTGTTCTGTCATCCATGACCCCTGGTGATATCATTATCGGAAGTCCGGTCTCTTCCTTAACGGTTCTTACGATTTCAACAAATCTTTGTGGTTCGCTGTGGAAATAGGGGTCTTCACCCATAGTAAGATCCACCATGTGGATGTTCTCGTTCTTAAGCGCCCTGCAGATGCTGTGTATCTCTTTCATATCAAGGCGATATCTCTGTATGTCATTGCATCTGTTATAGTAGCAGAAGGCACAATTGTTTTTGCAGTAGGTTGAGAAATAAACGAAACTGTAAAGGAAGACCCTGTTACCAAAGAAGTGATCTCTCACTTTTCCTGCTATGTAATGTAGTTTCTGTATATCCTCTTCTTCTGTCAGGGAGAGAAGTTGCCTCAGATCATCATCCGTAAGTTTCTGTCCTTTAATGATCTTCTGTGCTAACCTGTCAAGTTCCATGTAATCCATCTTTCCTATCATGGTAAAACCTCAAAGGTTTATACTTACCCCGTTGTAGTAGGATTCGGATCTGGCAGCACGCTTTATATTCTTAAGATCATACTTTGCCTTCAGAAGTCTTTCGAGACCGAAACCGGCTCCTATCCATGGCTTATCAACACCCCAGTCCATATCCATAGGTATCGGGCCTACAACCGCGGATGATAGTTCCATTTTCTTGTGCATGACATCGATGGTATCACCGTAGACCATACAGCTGTCCGAAACAATTTCGTACTCTATGTCAAGGAAATCCAGTAATTCACCTATTATATATTCAAGATTATCTCTTGTGCATCTGGAGCCCATCTGACAGAAATTGAGCATTGTAAACTCTTCAAGATGACTGTTTCCGTCGGATTCCTTACGGTAGCATGGTCCTATCTCAAATATTTTAACAGGGTCAGGAAGTACGTTATCGAACTTTCGCAGGTGATTGTACAGTCCCGGCGCAAGCATTGGGCGCAGGCACATGTTGTCACCGACCCTGAATATCTGCTCTGCAAGTTTCTTGTCTTCACCAACTCCCATTCTTTCCATGTATTCGAAAGGAATGAGTATTGGTGATTTAACTTCCATGAAACCCATGTCTACAAAGAATTCGGTTATTGTTCGCTCGAGTTTTCCAAGCAGGTTCTCACGGCTTTCTTCATACATCTTCCTGATATCTTTTTTCCTTTCGGTTGATAGTATGGATTCAAGCTCGGAAAATGAGCGCTTTTCTTTTGAGAAGGATATCATTTCACCGGGACCAAGTAGTGAAAGTATTCTGTTTTTTTGGAGAGGTGTAAAAGTGGTCTTTTTGGATTTTGACTTTGGCTGAAAAGTCTTTTTAGGAGTTTTAGAGGGACCGGAACTTTTCTTTTTAGGCGCGGGATTTGTTCCCTGCCTGATAGGATGGTTGGTATGCTTTGTTGTTCCGGCCCTTGGTTCATCGTGAGAAAAATGATTATCAACTTTTGCTTCTGCTCGTGGAACCTCAAGTTCCTGTGGAATGTTTGGCTGAATTGGCTTTTCCGGTTCCAGACGGAAAGATCGGACAACTTTGACTTTAGCTTCATCTTTTACTGAAACCTTCTTTGCAAATTGGTTGATCCTGTCTTCCGGCAAACGACAATGTTTGCAGGGTTTTTTGAATTTATGATTTCTAAGAGTCCTTGCGGCCCGGCTTGTTTTTGAATTTTTTACTGTGATAACTTCCCCGCAGTCCATTTCGATCCTTATGTATTTCTGGGACGTTTCACATTTCTTTACTCCATGCAGGCGTCCGTTACGTGACACCCATAATCCGTTCTTACTAATAAGTGTATCAAGTGGTTTTCTTTCCATGCTAACAGCTCCTGGATATTAACCTTTTTTCGTACCAGTTCCTAGAATCCGAGGAATGCCAGCATCCAGTTGTAGTCTTTGTTATTGAGCATCATTTCATTGCTTCCTGTTGGTTTGATGTTGATCTTTGTATGTTGATCAGATCTATCTTTCAGTACTTCGTATCGTCTAAAGATACGATTTTATCTTTGTTATCGACATATATATATATTATCCTTAATAGCTTCTATTTAACATTTTCTGTTATTCTTTATTGAACAATTATATATAGATTTCTATTTCGTAGATTTTTTGTTTTTTATTCTTATCATAGTATCCTGTTCATCTAAAAATAGCCTGATCAGCTGAGGTTCCAATTTCATATTTTAATGGCCTTCTAAGATTATAACGCCGTTGTAATAATGTAATTACAACTAAAGGTTTTTCCAATATTAATAAATTCAAAAGCAGTAAGTGCATTTCTTTGAGATTATGATATATACGTTTTCTTCTTATGTTTCATTGTAACTGATTGCTCTTACAATCTTCAGATTCGTAATTATGGCTATAGGATTGGGGCAATAGGTGGAGGTATAACAATGAGCAAAGAAGAAATGTTCAAAGAACTTTCCGATGCCATCGTTTCCTGCAAAAAAGATGCTGTGGTAGCATCTGTTGAAAAGGCCAGGAATGAAGGTATCCCTCCTGCCGAGATCATTGAAAAAGGTCTTGCAGCAGGTATGAATGAAGTGGGTATTCTTTTTGAAAGAGGTAAGTTATTCTTACCACATGTAATGATGGCCGCCGGAGCAATGGAAGCTGGTGTGTCACTTCTTGAGGCAGATATGCCAAAAGAAGAAGCAAGCAAGAAACTCGGTGTGGTAGTTAATGGTACGGTAGAGGGTGATGTGCATGATATTGGTAAGTCTATCGTTTCAACAATGCTTCAGTCATCAGGTTTTGAGGTACATGATATTGGCAGAGATGTCCCTTTGCAGGATTTCATTGACAAGATCAAGGAAACGAATGCCAATATGGTGGGAATGTCAGCTTTAATGACCACAACATTACCAGGTCAGAAAGAAGTTATCGAAATGCTCAGGGAGCAGGGTCTTCGTGACCAGGTAAAAGTAATGGTCGGTGGTGCACCTGCAACTCAGGCATGGGCTGACAAGATAGGTGCTGACTGTTATGCAGAAAATGCCAGCGAAGCAGTGGCCAGGGCCAAGGAACTATTGCTCTAATTGAGGTATCATCATGACAACAGAATATGCATTGAGAATGGGAGATGGAAAAAGGATCTTCCTTACAAAAGAACAGATAATTGCAGACCTGGAGGACGGCAGCGCCGATGCAGCAGATCTTGGGGAGATCCAGGCACTCAGCGGAGATGAGATCGACAAGCTGGCAGAGATATTGATGACACCTTCCAGAATGGTTGGGGTGGAACCGGGTAAGGAAGTTCCTGTTACCCATGATATAGGAACTATCAGAATTGATGGTGACCAGGGTAACAGTGGTGTTGGTATTCCATCCAGCAGACTTATCGGCTCAATGATGCACGAGCGTGCATTCGGTGCCGATACAATGGAACTCGGTCATATCGACTACAGTTTCAAACCCGTAAAGCCTGTAATTGCACAGGAAATGCAGACAATGGAGGTCTGCCAGCAGAACATGATCGTCCCGCTGCTTTACGGTGCCATGCCTAACATGGGACTTTACTACACACCTGACGGACCATTCGAAAATCCAGGTGACCTTATGAAGTCTTTCAAGATCAAGGAAGCTCAGGAATCCATGGAACATGCAGCCGAACATCTTACAAGGGATATGGTATGGATCATGCAGAGACTCATGTCATCCGGTGCTGACGGTGTAAACTTTGATACCATCGGTGCTGCGGGAGATGGTGATTTCTTTGCCTCCTTACATGCTATAGAATCATTGAGGAAACAGTATCCTGATATTTATATTGAAGCAGGTATGGCAGGAGAGCTTCTACTCGGTCTACATGGTGAGATGGAATATGATGGTACAACACTTGCAGGTCTCTGGCCACACCAGCAGGCCCCACTTGCTGCAAAAGCCGGAGCAAACATATTCGGACCGGTTGTTAACACCAATACCAGCAGAACATCTCCATGGAATCTTGGAAGGGCTGTTACTTTCATCAAGGCAGCTGTTGAAGCTTCACCAATTCCATGTCATGTGAATATGGGAATGGGAGTAGGTGGCATCCCGATGTTCGAAACCCCTACCATAGATGCTGTCTCAAGAGCAAGCAAGGCGATGGTAGAGATCGCCGGCGTGGATGGTATATAGATAGGGGTCGGCGACCCGATGGGTATGCCGATCTCCCACATAATGACCTCCGGAATGAGCGGAATCAGAGCAGCCGGTGACCTTGTTGCCAGGATGCAGCTCTCAAAGAACATGCGTATTGCTGATGCGAAGGACTATGTTGCAAAGAAACTGGAAGTTTCCACCCTTGACCTCAGTGATGAGTATGTAATGAGAGAACTGAGAGATGATCTTGGTATAGGGGTCATAACTTCGGTTGCAGGAGCTCCAAAAGGTATTGCAGCGAAAATGAACATCGAAAAACTCCTGGACATCAAAATAAATTGTTGTGAAAAATTCAGGAATCAGGTTGATTAAAGAAGTTCTATACTTCCGTAATTGATCGATCAGTGATTGATCCATGAGTGATGAAAATACCTGTGAAATTCTGTCAGGGAAGTTCACAGGTGTTAATTATTATCTAAATAAGGAGTGATTAAGAAATGGAAGAAAAAGGAGAAGGAATAGACTGGCATCATGCTGAACAGTGTTCCAAAGTCGTCTGTGAGACCGGCGAAGATAGCGGGCTTGAGCGTTCTATAGACTGGAAACAGGGTCTTGCAATTGCTGTTGGTGTGCCTCTGCTGATCCTGCCATCGATTGGGTACTTTGCAGGCTGGCTTTGGTCGGCTGCTATTATTGTCTGGGGCCTCTCCGTATTTCAGGGTTTCATGCAGAATCTGGCATATGGTGAACTTGCAACAACTTTCCCGAAGGCATCCGGACTACCTGGTTTTGCACAGAATGTTTTCAAGACACCTGATTATAAGGGTAAATATGACAGAGGTAAGCTTATAGGCGGATTCAGTGCATGGAGCTACTGGTTCGCATGGAATCCTGTACTCGCTATATTTGCAATTCTTGTAGGTTTTTATCTACACAGCCTGTTCCCTTCACTGGCATCTACTTTCAGTGAATATCAGCTTTCACTGATAGCAGGTATTGTTATATTCGGAGGTCTTATACTTGTTAACTACCGCGGTGTATCAAGCGGTGCGCTTGTAGGTTATATACTTGCAGCATTGGCATTTGTACCATTGATCATAATTGCACTTGCACCATACGCAACAGGTGATTTTGTGCTTGCCAATATCACAAGCACCTGGCTGCCAACCGAGTGGGTATGGGATCTGCACAGTATCTTCATATTGCTGGGTATCTTCGCAATGGCACAGTGGAGTGCATGTGCATGGGAAACAGCAGCTATATATGGTCCTGAATACAAGGATCCCGGAACCGATGTTCCAAAGGCACTTTTCTCATGTGGTGCTATTTGTCTTCTGGCATATGTAATTGTACAGACAACTGTTACTGGTGTACTCGGTATCGAGGGCATAGCAAACGCACCGATAGATCCTATGCTTCCAGTTGCACAGGCATCTCTTGGTGACATTGGTTCAACTATAGCTATTGTCATGCTCATTGCAGCAATGGTGCTAATTATCCAGACCGCCTATCTTGGCTCTTCAAGAGCAATGCATTCCATGGCAGTTGAAGGGAATCTTCCTAGGGTCTTCGGTAAAGTAAATTCCCATGGTACCCCGGTATTTGCAATGGTTGTTATAGGTATCTTCAATCTTGCACTCATTTCAATGGGTACTCCGACAGCTATTCTTGCAGCATCTGCCATAGGATACGTTTGTGCAAACGGTATCAGTCTTTTTGCATATGTAAAGGCAAAGATGAATCCGCATCTTGCAGATCTCGAGAGACCTTTCAAGGCACCTACCGGGTGGAAGAATGTTGCACTCCTCTTCGGTCTTTTCAACATTCCTCTGTGTCTGATCGGTATAATCTACCTCAACAGTATTGAAGGTAGCTGGTTCTCCACAGGTGTAGGGATAATTGTATTGGCTCTGTACATACCTATGTGGTACTATTCACAACATGAGAACCATGTAGCAAAAAGGGCTGAGCCACAAAGAGTCTGAGCAGTATTCCTGCAGCAAGCATTAAACAGGCTTGCTGCAACTATTTTATTTTTACCGCATAACCTCCAATTATGCAAAAAAAAACCATAAGATCCGGTCAGTCCGATGATGATCGTCAGAGGACTAACCTGGTCTTTAAAATAAGGTTGGTCTGTTCAAGAAACATCCTGTGCTTCTTCCCTGAAATAAGTGAACAATTCTTTACTCCATTGTAGAGCATTGCTGTCAAAGCTCATAAGAATTGTATGGTCATATTGTCCCTGATTATTAAAGAAACAGAGAAAAAGGAATCTGTCTGTTGTAACCAACGTTGCAAGACCTGTCATTTCATCTGATATGAATAATTCTGTATTATCATAGCCAATGAACTTCTTGATCTCTTCTGCGTAATCATTTTTCATTCTTTCATGAACAGCATTTGTTGTAACAAGAGATACATGAATTCCTTTTTCAGCCAGATTTGAATAAAGAGCAGGATATTCAGGATGGAAATAGGCGTTAAAGGCCATGACATAATCAGATTTTTGTATGTTCTCTGTGAACTCTTTGGGGAATTCGAACAGGTAGTTGAGGTCAGGTTCGATAATAATGCAATTACCCAGTTCTCCAAACCTTTTAAGTATGGATTCAGGTATGCCATTGAGGTCCCGGTCCAACCAGTAATTTCTGTTCTCTTCAAAAACCTCTACAGCATTGAGAAGGGGAAGCATGTTCGCCACAAGTACCTTTCCCATATTTGTCAGGATATAATGATCACCGTTCTGAATGACAAGACCATGTTCCTTAAGTTTCTTTATCTGTGGTATAAGGGCCGTGGAAGTGACATTGAGACTTGTTTTTATCTCATCACGGCTTTTTTCTCCTTCCATCAGAAGAAGTAGAACATTTTTCCTTTTTTCTGAATTAAGGATTATATCTACTAAAGAAGCTTTCATTCATATCAACTGTTCGATTTTATTTAAGACTATCTTTGGGTCCTTGCTGTAAGGTTCTAAGATCATGCGCTACTATGGAAGGCATTCTTTTGAAGTTCTTTTTCCATTTTGTGCCTGTAAAGGGCCATTTCTATATTGCTGTGAAGATCATCTGCTTTGAATGGCTTGACTATATACCCGTAAGGCCTGGTTCTTTTTGCTTTTTCAAGCACTTCATCATCTGAATATGCAGTAAGATAGATAATAGGGATGTCAAAATTTTCCCGGATCTTCTCAGCAGTATCGACACCGTCCATTTCCCCTTTCAATCTTACATCCATTAATACGAGATCAGGAAAGGTAATCTCTGCCATTTTTATTGCTTCTTCTCCGGTTGCAACTATAGCTGGTACAGTGTATCCAAAACTTTTTAGCTTCTTTTTTATATTGAGACCAATAATGCTTTCGTCTTCAACCACTAAAATTTTTGTATCTTCCATAAGTTCACCCGAGTATATTATTCTAAAATTATCTTGAAGTTAGTTCCCTGACTTCTATCCAGTTCAATGGTACCATCTATCTGTGCTGTCAGAGTTGTGACAAGCTGTAATCCCAGAGATTCTGTTTCCTGGAAATCGATGTTTTCCGGGAAGCCAATACCATTATCTTTCACTATTAATGTTAACTTTCTGTCTTTGAGAGTTAGATCAACATATATTTTTCCTTCTTCTCCCGGTTTAAATGCATGTTTGAAAGAATTCGAAACAAGTTCGTTTACTATCATACCCAGAGGAATAGCTGTATCCATATCAAGAAAAGTTGGATCAAGGTCCATTTCAACTTTTATTTTATCTTTATTTACAGCGTATGAATATGAAAGCTCATTCACAAGCTTCATAAGGTAATCTGAAAAATCTATACTTTCCATATCCTGTGACCTATAAAGTTCTTCATGAACAAGTGCCATGGATATGACACGATTCTGGCTTTCTTTGAAAGCTTCAATGACCTCTTCATCGTCGAACTTTTCGGATTCCAGGTCTAAAAGACTTGAAATTACCTGAAGGTTGTTTTTGATACGATGATGTATCTCTTTTTTACGTATTTCCTCTATCTTCTTGCGTTCGTCTATCATTCTGGACAGGGTTGCCCTTGTTTTTTCAATTCCCTCAGTAAGTATGAGGAAATCTCCTTCACCATATACTTTCACCTTTCTTGAAAAATCATTTTTCTGAAATGCAGTAAGTACCTGGTTAGAGTCCCTTATGATCGTATCCAGTAATTCGGCAAAGTTGTCAAGTGTATTTGAAAGTTGTCTGAATTCACCCCTTACATCCAGATGGGATCTTTCTCCAAGTTCCCCTTTAGCGAGCGAGTTTGTCAGCTTTATTGTATCGCGTATAGGTGTGATCACAGCATCCAGTATCTCATTAAGACCTATAGGTATTTCTTTAAAATCGACTTCAACGTCTGTTTCTGCTCTCGAGTCAAGTTTTCCACTGACGGCATCATTTGAGATCTTTTTAAAGTCACTAACGATCTCTTTTATGGGTCTGGTAAAGGATAAAGCGATTATATAAGAAATCCCTGCCATGAAAATTATAGCTATAAATGATATTTGCAGAAGTTTATTACTAAGGGTTGTAACTCCTGCAAGCATCTCATCTTTTGGAATCACAAGGACAAAGGAAAAGTTGCCTGTTCTGATGGGCTCGTAGAACATTACCACATCCTTTCCGGTAATGGGATCAACAGTTTCAACATGACCGCTTTTTCCTTCTCCTATATCATCAGCAGCTTTTGAAAATTCTTCGATTTCATAATCATAAAGTGTTTTTTCACCTATCCAGTCTTTTCTGGT
>JAASSR010000132.1 GCA_021767785.1 Methanolobus sp. | reverse complement strand
GTAGTTATGCTTTCCTCATAGATGGAATAACTGCCGGCTGGATGGCAGTACAGACCCTCAGGCGCAGCTATCCTGACGTATTCATTCATTTTCACAGGGCCGCCCACGGAGCATTCACAAGACCTGAAAACCCGCTTGGATTCTCAGTACTGGTTCTGTCCAAATTTGCCAGACTTGCAGGTGCCTCGGGTATTCACACAGGTACTGCTGGTGTGGGAAAAATGAAAGGTACCCCTGAAGAAGATGTTGTTGCAGCACATGAGATTCAGTATATGAGTGCAGAAGGACACTTTTTCAAACAGAGCTGGTCTAAGATCCCAGATACCGATAAAGATGCCATCAATATAGTAAATGAAGATTCTGCACATCACGTTGTTCTTGATGACGATAGCTGGAGAGGTATGAAGAAATGCTGTCCCATAGTTTCAGGTGGATTGAATCCTGTAAGGTTGAAACCGTTCATTGATGTCATGGGAAATGTGGATTTCATAACAACAATGGGTTCGGGAGTTCACGCTCATCCGGAAGGAACTCAGGCAGGTGCCAGAGCTCTTGTGCAGGCATGTGACGCTTACCTTAAAGGTATAGATATTGAAGAATATGCAAAGAGCCATAAAGAACTGGCACAGGCCATAGATTATTTCACAAAAGCATCGAAAGATGCCATGTGAATTTTTCGTTATTTGATTAAGCAGGTTGGTTGGAAGGGATGAAGTTCAGGAACCTTGTTGACTGGAACGTTTATTGGTTGCTTTTCATGCTTGCGGAATTCTCTCTTCTTGCAGCTCTTCCGTATTCAATAACTATTTCAGGAGATGCTCTTTATGATCTTGGCATCTCACTGCCCAATCTCCTTGCTGCCCAGTTCGCACAGGCTACTGTTCTTTTCCTTATATCGATTTTCACAGGACTTTATCTGGGTAAAAAAATTGGTTTTGGAACCCCGGTTCTTGATTTCCTTATCGCTAATAAGAAACTCCCTTCAAGTTTCATACCCACAATGAAACTGGCTGTCATTATTGGTGTTCTTACAGGGTTTGTTGTTTTTATTCTTGAGATGTTTGTTTTTTCAATGTATACCGAACCATTGATCAGGTTCTTTGTAACACCTCCCTTATGGGAACGTTTGTTATATTCATTTTATGTTGGAATTGTAGAAGAGCTTGTACTGAGATTCTTTCTGGTAACACTTCTTGTCTGGATCTCCTGGAAGATCAAAAGAACATCAGGAGGAAAGCCTACAAAAACCGGTGTCTGGATGGCTATAATTATGGTAAGTTTCATTTACGGCCTTGGATATCTGCTTTCTTCTGATGGCGGATCTGCTGATCAGCTAAATGTTTTGCGTGTTATTTTACTAAATGGAATAACCGGAATAATGTTTGGATGGTTATACTGGAAAAAAGGACTGGAAGCGTCTATTGTGGCAAACCTTGCTGCTTCTGTGATGATACTTGTCGTTCTCGGTTCATTTGTTTGAATCATCATAAAAATCATAAAACATTTTTTGTTTTATGTTATTCTGAGTTTTAAAAGAGGATCGTAAGAGCAAACGAACATTTTTTTAAATGACAATAACCCCGTTCCTTAAAACTAACTTCAAGGAACAAATACCCCGCCTGCTCATACTCTGTATAATTGAGATCCTGAGTTACTATAAATAACTAAAGCCTGAACGTAACAAACCCTGTGTGGTTGTGGGAGTAATGTGGCGGGTTTGCTACTGTTCATGTGCTTTTTACGTTTTTGCTTCAGTTATTTTCAATCAAGTTCATATCGTACTACCAAATGGTCGCAGTCATTTTCATCTTGAGTTTGAATGACTACAATTCCTAGTATAATATTCTGGTATATAAATATATCTATATTTTAATATATCATAAGCATAATGATGATGATATATTGAGTAGGTATTCAATTCAAAATCTAAAGCTGCAGAAAAAATAAGAAAAAAAAGCAAGTTCCAGGCTGTTAATACCTGAAAAAAGCAAAAGTGTTTTGTTTAAACATCCACTACTTTGATATCGAAGGTAAGTGCCTTACCTGCAAGGGGATGATTAAGATCAAAGGTCACTTCATCATCAGTCAGATCGATAACCTTTGCAGGTATCTGCTGGCCCTGGGGTGTCTGGACAATAAATGTCTTACCGACTTCCATTTCCATATCCCCCTGTACTAAGTCCCTGGATACTGTATCTACCAGATCATCTTTATATTCGCCATATGCTTCAGCAGGTTCCAGCTTGAATTCTTTCTCGTCTCCTTCCTCAAGACCCTTTACAGCTTCCTCAAACCCTTTTATAACATGTCCCGAACCCACTGTAAATTCCAGTGGCTGACCATGGGATTCTGATGAATCAAAAACAGAGCCATCATCCAGTTTTCCTTTATATTCGATTTTTATGGTATCGCCATCTTTTATTGTCAATTTATCAACTCATTTCAAGGAATAGATTTTCCCTTGTTAATTTTTGGTGGTCTACGTTACTTACATCTTGTGGTAAGAACGAGAACATTTTGAAAAATCTATCAATATACCTGATCATTGCTTCTGACGCTATCATTGTTTTTAAGAACAGAATCAATATACAGATTCAGATGATCGTGAATATTTTTTATTTCTTCATTAGAAGGAAGGGTGGTTATCAGTTTGTTGATATAATTTCTTTTTCTGAGAATCCTGAAGCTTTCAGTAAAATGCATATCGAACAACCATGTAAGGCGTGCAAGATCCATATCATTGCAGGTTCTTACATATTTTTTACTTGCGACCCTGTTATTGAAGATCTCTTTTACCAATTCCGGTGAATATCCCGGAGTATCATCCAGCCCCATATAAAGAGCAGGATTAGGAGAATCTTCTTTTGTTTCATGATAATCTGTCAGAACCCTGTAGATATCCAGCTTATCAGCATCTCTTATGAGCCTGGCATGAAAAAGTGACTTTTTGTCACTTACATTTTTGATCTTGAACTTATTATGATTTAGAACAGCAAACTTAAAGATTTCTTGTTCAGTTTCAGGTAACGATGAAAGAACTTTTTCTTTTTTTAGTACATTTAAACCTAAGATCCCATGATCTTCGGATTCTGAATCTTTGAAGGTTCTGTATTTGTATATTTGCTCGAAACGACCAATATCATGAAAAAGGGCAATGCTTTTTGCCAGATAATAATCATTATTGTCAAGACCTTCGGATCTTGCGATCAGAGTTGCATTTTCACATACTCTCCTGCTATGATCTTCTTTCAGCAATACATTCTGCTGAATGAATCCATCATCCGAATAAAAAGATCTGACGTATTCATCAAAACATGCCTTAAATTCATTAAATTTCTTTTTATTCATTGTCAGCCTTCAATAAACACCATCCTGTCTCCACTCTCACTTAAATGGAGTACAAGTTGATCGTTCTTAATTGCTATAAAATTCACATTTCCCATATATGCAAGGAATTTGCTGTCAAGAGAATCCTCCCCGCAATATGCTAAGGTCATGGGACCTGGATCAATGGATATTCTATTCTCCTCGATTGTGTAGCTTCCACTTCCGCTGTTGCAGTCCGCTTTGATAGAGTAAGTTCCGTCATCTGAAAAAATGAGAGTATACTTTCCTGGATCAGTAACATCGGTCTGGCTTTCGGGATTTACTTCAATGGTCTGTGACCATTGCCATTCCTTATCCACAATATCTTCTTTACCTATGTTCTGAACTTCACTTTGATTTGGTTCATCTTCAACTTTATCAGTACAACCTGAAAATGAAATAACAGCTGCAAGCAAACAAAGAATGATTATAGAATATGATAATTTAGGCCATTGACTCATTATATCTCCCTTCTTAGATTCAATATGTTCTTTTGTTATTTAGTCTTAATAACAATAAGCACATTTTTTAATATTAATAAAGATATATTGTAATGGATAAATAAGATAATCATTTACAGGGGATGATCATATACCGGATGGCAAAACACATGAAATGATAAATACCGTATTTTTATTTATTTTATTATCAGGATCTTACTATTTTCTTTGGAAAGAAATTAATATAGCAGGATATTATCTGGACATGTATACAATAATGCTGTTCTCTGCTGCTTACCTTTTTGCCACTTTTTTCCTTAGCCCTGACCTTGATGTAACATGTAAATCATATCGAAGATGGGGAATTCTAAGATTGCTCTGGTGGCCGTATAAGGAAATATTCAAACACAGAGGATTATCACATAATCCGATCATAGGACCTCTCACCATTGTACTTAACCTTGCAGTGATCGTATCTGTTCTGCTTATGCTTGGTGGTATCGATCTGAGATCAATACCTTCCGGTTTTATAATAGCAAGCGTGGCAGGCATGGTCCTTTCAATGGAGGTTCATATCATATCTGATAATGTTATCACAAAAATAAAAGATATAATATGAATATGCGATCTTTTAGCAGAAAAAAGGCAAACATGGTTAAAGATCTCAGTTAATTCTGTCTTTGAATCCTGTTTTCCTGTGTGTGCCATCACAAAAAGGTTTATTCCTGGAAGCACCACATCTGCAGAGAGCATAATGGTCAGTTGTTTCGGGTTCTGAATCATCGGGGTCATCAAGTCTGAT
>JAASSR010000131.1 GCA_021767785.1 Methanolobus sp. | reverse complement strand
AGTAGCTGTACCTTGTGGAAATTGTATCTGTTCGTCCTATCCTTTCTATATGTATCCCTGTGACAATAACTATAATAGTACTTCAAAACAGGGCTGTCAGACTAGGGAATAAAAACCCGCATTGAAATAAATAACTTTGCCCTTTCCATTATAGTTGAAGGACTTTTTCCAGTTCAATGAGGTATTAAGATTCAGTTGAATTCAGGATTTCAGACAACAAATAGCCATAAATATAATTATAAGTAATATGTACAATAGTCAATTTACGAATATCTGGATATATCCCTTTTTGTTAGATAGTGATTTAATATATGATTTTGAGAAGGAAGCGATAAACGACTAGAATGAATATATACAGAGGTTTCATTGTGGCTATTTCATTATGCAGAGGTGGATAAAAAAATTGAGGTTCTTGCCCCATAGCTTAACTATGAAAATCCTTACAGGGTTCCATCAATCCTTCGGCCATAAACACCTGTATCTATGTCATCATTTCATTCTTATCATGGTTCTTCTCCTTGCAACAGGTGTATGTAATGGAGCAGCATCAGATCCTGTACTTGTCAGGGGTGATGATAACTATCCACCCTATGAGTTCCTGGATGAAAATGGAAATCCAGCCGGGTTCAATGTCGAACTTTTCCAGGCTGTTGCCCGGACTATGGATATTAATGCAACTATTGAACTTGGTCCCTGGAATGAAGTAAGGGACGATATTGAGAACGGATCTGCTGATGCCCTTACAGGCATGTATTATTCTTCGGAACGTGCGGAAGAGGTGCTCTTTTCAACTCCGCACATTGTGGTTTCACATGCAATATTCGTTCGCAAGGGCTCATCTGTCAGGGGCCTTGAGGATCTTGGAAATGCTGATATCATTGTGCAGGAAGGAGATATCATGCATGATTATGCACTCGGTATAACCGACCCTTCCAGAATAATAACAGTAAGGGATCAGGAAGATGCTCTTATATTACTTTCATCAGGTCAATATGATGCAGCGCTTCTAGGTAAACTGCAAGCTGTATACAACATGAGGCAACTCGGAATTGAAAATCTTGAATCAGTTGGATCTTTGATAGAACCACAGGATTACTGCTTTGCTGTTTCAAAGGGAAATGAACATTTGTTGCAGCAACTTAATGAAGGACTTGCAATTGTAAAACAATCAGGTGAATATAATCGAATATATGAAAAATGGTTTGGGGAGCCTTATCATAGAACAAGTTCTGAGCAGGTAGCCAGATATTTATTGTTCTTCATTGTTCCTGCATCAGTCATTGCTATTTTTCTATTGATCTGGTTATGGTCAGTAAAACGTCAGGTTGCAATTAAAACGCAGCAGTTAAATGAAGAGCTCGATCACCGCATACAGGCAGAAAAAGCACTTGCTGAAAGTGAAAAGAAATACAGGGATCTTGTTGAGAAATCCCACAGTATAATCCTTAAATGGAGTCGTAATGGTGAAGTGCTTTTCCTTAATGATTTCGGACAGAGATTGTTTGGATATGATGAATCGGAGATATTAGGACAGAAAGTTGTTGGTACCATAGTACCTGAGTATGATAAAGAGGGACACAACCTTTCGGTTCTCATGGATGATATTTTTAAACACCCTCAAGATTATGTGAATAATATCAATGAGAATATGTGCAAAGATGGCAGAATCATCTGGATATCTTGGTCGAATAGTCCTATATATGATTCAGAAGGACAGGTTACGGGCATGTATAGTGTGGGTACGGATGTAACTGACCGCAAAATTGCTGAGGAGGAGCTGTTGAAAGCTAAAGAAGCCGCTGAATCTGCCAATATAGCAAAGTCAGAGTTCCTTGCCAACATGAGCCATGAGATCCGTACACCAATGAACAGTATTATCGGCTTTAATGAAATTCTGCTTGAAACCGATCTGACCAATGATCAAAGACACTATGTGGAGATCGTTCAGAAAAGTGGAAAAGAACTGCTTGATCTTATCGAAGATATACTTGATTTCTCAAAGATAGAAGCAGGGAAGCTTGAACTTGAAAAGCTGGATTTTGATCTGTTGGATGTGCTGGAAAACTTTGTAGACACCATGAATTTGCGTGCCCGTGCAAAGGATTTGAAATTGATCTTAAACGTAGATGATGATGTTCCCTCACTATTGCGTGGTGATAAGGGCCGCATTCTTCAGATATTGACAAACCTGACAGGAAACGCTATCAAATTTACTTCAGAAGGTGAAGTCAAAATCCATGTCTCTGTAGAATCCCTGAAAGATAATGATGTCATACTCCGCATTTCAGTAAAAGACACTGGTATAGGTATAGCTGAAGATAAGATCGAACTTATATTTGAAAAATTCACCCAGGCAGATACTTCTAATACACGCCGGTTCGGTGGTACCGGTCTGGGACTTGCTATTTCCAGAAAACTGGTTGAAATGATGGAAGGTGAGATAGGTGCTACCAGTGAGGTGGGCAAAGGTTCAGAATTCTGGGTTACTATAAAACTGGAAATGCAGCCGCCATCTGTGATAGTCGAAAAAACGGGTCAAAAATATCAGATTCTACAGAATAATATTGATCTGAAGATATTGCTGGTTGAGGATAATATCAGCAATCAAAAACTTGCTCAATTAATGATAAGAAAACTGGGTTTTGATGTGGATGCTGTTTCCAGTGGACCTGAGGCCATAAAGGCACTTGGAGAAATACCCTATGATCTGGTGTTCATGGATGTGCAGATGCCCGGAATGCATGGTCTTGAAGTAACAAAGATCGTTCGAGATCCGGGATCAAAAGTGCTCAATAAGGATGTACCGATAATTGCGATGACAGCATATGCTCTTAAAGGTGATAGAGAACGTTTTATTGAAGCCGGGATGGATGATTATATTTCAAAACCTGTTTCATTGAAGTCAATCGGTGAATTACTGGATAAGTGGATCGATATCATCCTTAAAAGAAGAGAATATACCTGAAAAGTAAAAAATTACATATCACTAATGTAATTAACGTTTATTTTAAAAAAGAAAAAAAGAGATAGGTTCCTGTGGGAACAATAGATCGGTGTCGATGGATGATTATAGTAGTTACATTCCGACAACGAGGTTACCGAAAAGGCATACATCATTTTTGGAACCCATAATTGCAGGTTTGAGTACATCAATTCCAGATTCTACGATGTGTGATGCTTCGAATATCTCTGCAAGCTCTGACCGACCTTCTTCAAAAAGATCACCCATGGCTTTCATGCCTTCTACAAACCCCTGTTCTATAAGTTCCACAGGACTCACTCCTGCTTCAAGAGCTTCATGGGCTATTCTTTCGACGGCAGTTTCGTCGAGATCGATCACAGCATGCTTTGCTTTGTAAAAGATCTCTTGCTTTGTTGGGTCCATATATCTCACCTTCAGTTTTGCTCTTATATTTGCTTTATTTTTTGTTAATTATCTTTTTCAGAGTTCCTTATTTCCTTTATCTTCATTCATCAAAAAATACCCAGATCAAGTGCCAGTGATAATACGATGGCGATTACCGAAAATGCAAAGATCACAAGGTAATTAATACGCTCTTTTGACACAGACAGACTCCACATGATATATTCCAGTCCGCGGTAATCTTCTTCGTTCAAAGGTGTCTTGTCCTTGATTTTGTTCAACAGCTCCAGGTTTGTCAGGACTCCTACCCGACGTGTTGCGATATGATACCTGTGTGCAAAGAACACAAGATATCCTATGACACCCAGGTAGAACAGAGCTTTGGCCAGTATCCCGTTGTAGTAATCTGCAATGATGATCAACCTCAGGAGAATAGCGGATATAAGTCCTATCCAGAAATAGAACTGGATCCTTTTGAAACTGTAACCTTCCGGAATATTCATCTTGTCAATATTTGTGACTGTTTCTGTCATTGTATCTTTCTACCTGATTCTTGTCAGTTAACATGCAGATTTTTCTTTGTTATACAGAAGGCTATTACCTATTTCATAATACTTAAAAATTTTGGTTAAAAATATTCTGTTAAATCAAGGGCTATGAGATATCAAAAGTATTTATGGTACCCGCACTACTGCTGGTAGCAATGCCTGTAAGTTTTTACATCCATGCCCTCTCTATCGGATATAATAATAACAGGAATATGAGACTAATATTGGGGGCTTCCGCAATAAATGGTATAGTACTTGTTTACAATGAGTTAATAGGCGCGGGCATTGATAGTGAACTCATTGCTTTTCTGATGTTATCTTTTTTGCTTGTAATAGGACCTGTACTGGGAATGTTATCCATCCGGGAGAATATGTCAAACTTTAATAGATAAATGATAAAAAAGAAAATTTCCATGCAAATAGGATACACGGTTTTTCGAATGATCAAAATACTTACTTAAAACAAGTTAAGTTTATAGAAAACAAAGAAACAGTGAAAAGGCTTAGACTTCAAGACAGTCAACAGGCCTTTTGAAGAATGCCTTGATCATACCATTTTCATCGACATCTTCTGAGAAACGTATAAGTTCCCAGCCATCCATGCCGAGCTTATTAAGATCTTCCTTTGTGCTGTCCCATTGTCCATAGCGGACGGATCTTATGTCATATTCCCATGGTGCCATATTCTAACCTCTTTT
>JAASSR010000130.1 GCA_021767785.1 Methanolobus sp. | reverse complement strand
TGGAACACAACCATTTTGTCTCCGAAAGGACCACTGGGGTCATAATCAGTACCATTTACCTGACCAAAATTCCAATTCTCATTCCATTCATCTATGCTTCTGATTCCATCTACACTTATAGCCACTGCTGTACCAGATATTGTAATTAACACCAGCGCTACCACAAAAAGTATACTACATTTTATCATGCATTTCCCCACCCTTATAAGCTATACGAGGTATCTTTGACTAAGAAATAGTTTAGTGATGTCAGTATTTATTATGACAGCAAACATAAATCAGTAGAAATGTTATGGAGCATAGTTGAGTAAGATTACTAAGTAAATGAATAAATACAAGTGTTAAAAATGGTATGTTTTGTCCACTTTTAAAATTGGGTTTTTCCTGACAGTATATCTTCAATAATTTTAATTGACTCATTACTTATCATTGTTCTTTTTCCCCTGTCAGATTTTTCCATGCTGTTATAATCAAAAAAACTTTTACATACTCCATGATCTTTATCCAGAGGATTCTGGTCTTGCAGAAATATGATACAGCCTTCAAGACCAATTTCTCTCTGGACATATTTTAATGCATAAGCAACTCCGTAATGACAGCCTATACCTGGAAGAAAATATTTATACCCTTCATCTTTTTTCTTTTCAAGCCAGGGAAAAAGATTGGAATCGCTATCTATTATGAATATCCTGTCCTTTGTAAAACCATATTTTTTAAGAACATCGATCATCTCTCCCAGAGAACAGGGTATGTTACAACTTTTATCCTCTAACTTTAAGCATATCCTGTTTTTTCTTGATGAGCCATTTATCGAAAGTGGGCATATTGAATTTCCTAAAGGCTTGGAACAATAAGGAAGAAAAGCTATGCATTTATCCAGTTCATTCTCGACAATATCCCGAAGGTTAATGTAGGGTGAAGAGATAGCTACATTATAATTCATCAGATTGTTATTGACACAGATAGAACCAAGTCTCTTTTCAATCAGTTTCTTGTTTACCGAGTACGGAAGAAACGAGTACAATCTCTCTAGAACTGATATTTTCATTTACAGAACCCCTGGAATATATGAACCTCTCCAGAACATACACACCCCAAATCAACTATACCTGAATAATAGTTTTAAAATCTTAGCGTTGGAACAAAATAAGATGTTATGTGGCTTTTTTTGGGCATGCAAAAAAATATACAAATAAAAAATAGAAAAATAAAAGAAATAAACATAGTCTGAATGAAAGCAAAGTGGCTGAGATGAAAATTATAAATTGATAAAATCAAATGCTTGAGGGGAACTCATTGGTTTGAGGGGATTTATGAGTTACTTCTTCATCCACATTATGATAATCACCAGAAAGAATGCGATCCATAAGAATAATCGTTTCTTTATGTATCCTGGTCATTTTTCCTTTATCGACACCTTCCATTCCCAGATAATCGTTCATGCATCTGCATACACCAGAATCCTCATCACCGGGACAAAAATCATCTACAAAAGCAATACATCCTTTGTAACCAAGTTTTTTACCCACATAGTCTAATGCGTAAGATACACCGTATTTGCAACCTGTTCCCGGCATGAAATACTCATAACCTTCTTCCCTTTTTTGTTTCAGCCAGGGGAATAGGTTGGAATCACGATCTATTATAAATATCTGATCCTTGTTGAAACCATGTTTTAGAAGAACATCAACCATTTCACCAAGAGAACATGGAACTTCACATTTTCCCCCGGACACCTTTATACATTTTTGATTTTTTCTCTTATTAATTTTATCAGATGTCGGGCATTTATGTTCGCCCATTGGCTTGGCACAGTAAGGTAAAAAGGCTACACATTTATCCAGGTCTTCTTTCACAACCCTGTTTATATCAAAAGAATGTGGATAAAGTGCCAGATGATTGTCTATCAGAAGATCATCCTGTTTTTTAAATTTGCATTTCCAGCGCACAATTTTCTGATGGATTGAATAAGGCAACAATCCATATATTAGTTCACGGGTCAACATGTTTTTCCTCCATTAACTTGTTGGGTTATACTTCCTTGAACTTGTTCGGAAATTAATTGAACCCAATATCTTACAGTTCAAGTCTATGGATAGTTTGGTCATTTGTATAAATATCATGACTCATATACAGCCATTCATGGTCATAGAACCTGTTATATTATAAATAACATGTACATGACAGTAAAATATTAAGAGTGATACTGTACAAAGAGTCTGCATATTATGCACAAGTGTTCTGGAAAAGATGCTCGGGTCTTTAAATAAAATTAATGACTTCAAAACAAATGCCATAAAATCAAAGACCCAATTCCTTTGCAATTTCCTGAAACTCTTTTCCTTTTGCAGTTGTCACATACAGGTTTCCTTTACGTTCTATCATGCCTTTTTCTTCTAACATTTCAAGATACCTATTGACCATATCAAAGTTCAGATTAGCATTGTAAACTATATGTGTCTTCTTAGCTCCCTCCAATGCAGCTTTTAAGATTTCCACGCTAATGGCAGTTCTGCTTCTTCTAATTTGACCACATCCCCGACTATCTTTCTTTGTGCTCTGTTCCTGCAGTACCCACCTATGATGAATAAAAGTTGGAAGGAAGCATCATTCCAACATGCAGCTTTTATTACTTAGATCTGTATCTGTAAGAAACAACGACAATTCCTACAAGTATAAGACCCACTGCAAAGATCATACTGCTCCCGAAAACACTTTCTGGTGTATTTTCTTCATTGGCTGTTTCTTCAACAGGTTCCTCTGTTGTACTTGAAAATGTCGTTTCCTCTGATACCTGGGATACTGGTTCAGATGCACTTTTATCTTCTTCTAAATTCTCTTCCATATCAGCAGTTTCAGTTTCACCGCTGCTAAAACCTCCACTCCCACCAGTAGTTGCACTTGTTTTTGTTTCGGAAGATTCTGCTTCTTCTTCTTCAGGTGTTTCTTCAACTGAGCCTGTTACACTGAGATCCAGGCCGACAACATCATCGTTGGCACTGAGATCCAATGTTTGTTTTGGTTCACCGTTCACATAGACCGTTACAATATCATAATCCGAAGACACTCCAAGTCTGTTGGCACGCTCATCACCAATAAGACCTTCATTGGTAACCGTTGTTTGACCCACAACATTTCCATCAACGACTAACTCAACTTCTGTACCTACAGGAGCAGGTTCTCCGTCTATCATAAGAGTACCTTCTATTACTGTAGGCGGAGCATTAGCTGCAGCAGGAACTACTAAGAATGCCAATGTGATTATTAATATCTGGAAGAATAATGCACTATTTTTTTTGTTACCACTTATCATACGTCCCACCTTTAATAAATCAAATTGCAGTGAGTTTCCTCACTGCACTTCTTATTTTCTGTTTCTGATAGCATAGCTCAGGCTAATACACACTCCTCGGTTACGAATACGAAGTATCCTTCATACACGTCCATGACGAAGACATCTGTACCTACCTGATTACCATTGATCACACCTTCCACTCCATTGAAACCTACATAAGCATACTCCTCTGCAGAGCTTACCCATGGTCCTTTCACCTTGACATAGGAACTGTCGATGGTTGAAAGGGCAATTTCTGCAGGCAGATCTGTCTTGGATGTATGACCTATAGCATTCCATCCAGGATGAAGCATCAGGGATGGTGGTGTTGATGGAACCATTGGTGTCAGATAGTCCTCATTTACGACAACCTCTTCACTCATGTTGTTGTGTACCCAATATGCCTTCAATGGTTCGAAGTCTGTTGGTACTGTCATCATGGATCCGTTGTCATAGAACACACTGTCCACCTGGGTATCATCAAAGTCCTGCAGCACATGTTCAATGGTTGAGTTCTCAAGCGTCTCAGGGACTGAGATCAGGTTCCAACCAGGCATCAGGATTATTCCTTCTGGGTTGTATACCTCGACACATACTATATAGAACGCAGTGTCTCTTCCATCGTCCAGTGTCGCCTTTATCAGGTACTGTCCGTCAGGCACAGTAGTTGTGTCAAGAGCAGCTGTCCAGCCGTCAGATCCATCATTGTCTGTTCCGAATACGGTCCAGGTTTCTCCAGCATCGTCGTCATCACAGTTACCATTGATATCTGCAAAGACTTCAAATGTTGCAGTCTTGATGTCATCCTGACTGGAGTTGTCAATTACTTCGACTATCTGTGTCTTTGAGACCACATCACCATCTGAGTGGGAGATGATCTCCGGAACAGGTACTACATTGGGCACTGTTGATACCTCAACTGTACCATCTGTTACCATGACTCCGGCGATAGGCACATTGGCCTCGTCCTTGAGTACTACATTGTTCAGATCAAGGTCGTAGATTCCGTCAGTTGCACCGGTCAGTACTTCGAATTCTATGGTTAACATGGTGCCGGCTTCCGGAGTATAAACTCCACCTGTGGCTGCAATGCCATAGGTTATCATGCCTGCTCCGTCGTCACCACTTCCAGGTGCCACTAATGCGCCTGCTCCAAGCAGATTCTCATTGGTTATGTCGTTCACCATGAGTACTGTCGGATCATAGTCAAGCTGAAGGTTCACAGCACGAAGGTTCTCTGCATCTGAATCAACATCTACAGTAACCTGGAATGTGTCACCGATATCAACCG
>JAASSR010000129.1 GCA_021767785.1 Methanolobus sp. | reverse complement strand
ATTATCCCATACCAATCCACAGGCAACCGTACTATAAAGAGCTCGGATACAATGACAGCCTGCTGGTGACTGAAAAAGCATCCAGGGAAGTTATATCATTGCCCGTACATCCGGAGGTAAGTGACACTGACATAGCACACATAAGCGAAACCATAAGGAACTGGGGTGATCTGGAATGCTGAAGGTAGGTGTCATAGGCGCCGGAGCAATGGGAAAGAACCACATCCGTATCTACAGTGAAATGCAGGATGTGGAACTTGCAGGCATAGCGGACATCGATAGGGAACTTGTGGAAGGTCTTGCGCAACAATACGATACACAGCCCTTCACCGATTACAGGGAAATGCTTGCAATGGGAATGGATGCAGTGAGCATAGTCGTTCCTACCAGGATGCACAGACAGGTGGCTATCGAAGCTATTGAGGCAGGAGCACATGTGCTTGTGGAAAAGCCAATTGCAGACACCGTTGAGAATGCAGAGGCCATAATAAAGACCGCTGACGATAATGACAGACTGGTTATGGTGGGTCATATCGAGAGATTCAACCCTGCTGTGATCAAGCTTAAAGAGATCATCGAAGAAGGGCTGCTGGGAAAGATAGTCTCCATATCAACAACAAGGGTCGGACCATACAACCCCAGGATCAGGGACGTTGGTGTAATACTTGATATCGGTGTACACGATATTGACATAATATCATTCCTTTACGGGAAACATGTGAACCAGGTATATTCGGTGGCTGCAGCGGACATCCATTCCTTTGAGGATCACGCAACCATCCACATGCGCCTGGATCATGAGTTATCAGGCCTTGTTGAAGTTAACTGGCTGACCCCGCATAAGGTAAGAAAGCTCACAGCTGTGGGCATCGGCGGAGTGGCCTATCTTGATTATATGGATCAGACCGTGGAGCTGCATGACAGCGGATGGATCAGAAAGGCCAAGATAGAACCCCGAGAACCACTTAAGAACGAACTGGAATATTTCATTGATTGTATCAACAAAGGTAAACAACCTGAACCCTGCGGAGAGGATGGTAAACATGCACTTAAGGTTAGCCTTGCCGCTATCAATTCTTACAAGGAAGCAAAGTTAATAGAGATCAAAGAGTGATCATCATGAGTGAAAAACTTGAGAACATACTGAAAGAAAAAGGCCCTATAAAAAAGATAGGTGTCATAGGTATGGGTTATGTGGGAATTCCTGCTGCTGCCCTTTTTGCTGATTCGGATAAATTCGATCGTGTGCTTGGATTCCAGAGGAACTCCGCAACATCAGGATATAAGATAGATATGCTCAACAGTGGTGAGAGCCCGCTAAAAGGTGAGGAGCCAGGCCTTGATGATCTACTGAAAAAAGTGGTCGATGCAGGTAAGTTCGAATGTACTCCTGATTTTTCAAGAATAGCCGAACTTGATGCCATAACACTTGCAATACAGACCCCCTTTGCAGATCCAAAGTCCCTTTCACCTGATTTCGGAGCACTTAAAGAAGGCATCCGCAATGTAGGAAGATACATGAGACCGGGTATTCTTGTGGTACTTGAATCCACGATAACCCCGGGAACCACAGAAGGGATGGCAAGGGAAATTCTGGAAGAGGAATCAGGACTGAAGGCAGGAAAGGACTTTGCACTCGCACATGCTCCGGAAAGAGTAATGGTGGGCAGGCTGCTCCGTAATATCCGGGAACACGACCGCATTGTAGGTGGCATAGACCAGCCAAGTACGGACAGAGCAGTTGAACTGTACACTCCGGTGCTGACCAAAGGCAGGGTAATACCCATGACAGCCACTGCAGCCGAGGTAACAAAGACCGCGGAGAACACATTCAGGGATCTGCAGATCGCAGCGGCAAATCAGCTTGCACTCTACTGTGAGGCCATGGGGATCAATGTCTATGATGTAAGGGCCGGTATCGACAGCCTCAAGGGAGAAGGCATTACCAGGGCAATACTCTGGCCTGGTGCAGGTGTTGGTGGCCATTGTCTCACAAAGGATACATACCATCTGGAACGTGGTGTGAAACTTGGAACTGAAGCTCTTGATTACCCACAGGATGCGGAATCCATCTACGTGCTTGCCCGCAGGGTCAACGATTTCATGCCTGTGCATATGTACAACCTTACTGTCGCTGCACTTGAAAGAATAGGAAAGGGTATAAAAGGTTCGAAGATCGCAATGCTGGGATGGGCTTTTATCAATGATTCCGATGATGCACGCAATCCTCCATCTGAACCTTACAGGGATATGGCTCTTGAAGCAGGTGCAGATCTAATGGTTCATGATCCTCATGTGCTGGACTATCCGGATGTGGATATATCCAAAGATCTTAATGAAGTAATAAAAGATGCCGATGCTGTTGTAATCTTCACTGGCCACAAAGAGTACTTTAGCCTGAAGCCCGAAAATATTAAGAAACTTACCGGCAGGATGAATACTGTTATCATCGACGGCAGAAATGTAATTGATCCCAATACCTTCATAGATGCGGGATTTGTTTACAAAGGCATAGGACGTGGCGATAAGAACAGCCATGATATAAGAAAGTAAGTTTCCGGTAAGAAATGCAGATAAGAATGCAGCCGGGAATCATTCCCGGTCCACTTCACCTTTTTTCTTTCTCAGATTTATAACCAACAATATCACAAAAAGGATCTGTGCAATGGTAACCCCTATTCCGTCAGCCAGCAGATCATGTACACTTGAAGAGCGGCCAGGAACAAAGGACTGATGATACTCGTCCGTGATGCCATAGATCACTCCGAGTATCACTGCAAATATAGCTGCATATTTTCTAAGTATAACATTATCGGAACTGCGGAAGGTCAGATGTAAGAGCACTCCAAGACCGAAATACAGGAACATATGTGCCACTTTATCCATATGCTGATGAGCGTAGTCCGCAATCTCTAGTATAAAGAAAAGACCATGGCTTTCGAGAAAATCAGCTATTTCATATGCAATGGGTATCTTGAAAGCTGAAGCAGGAATAGCCAGATCGGACTGTGATGAAAGGTAGAATATGAAAAATGCATATAACACTGTCAGAATTATAAGAATTTTCTTCTTGTTCTTTTCATAATCAAAATGCTGTATTCGGGAAACAAGTTCAAGAATAGCCTGCACAAGATATAGAAGGTAAAGTGCTGCATAAGCAACATATTTGTTTTTTAAAAGGCTCGGCATATTATTCTTATTTATAAATGAGATGCAAAGTTGAAATAACTATCCGGTCACTTAGCAATTATTTCTTCAAGACCTCTGTAAAGGTCAACTTCAGGTTCAAAGCCCATGTCCCTTGCTTTTGAGATGCAGGCAGAACTGTGTTTTATGTCACCCGGCATTGGCTTATCATAAATTATATCCACATCGCTGCCAAAAATATCGATGATCATTCGGGCAAGCTCATCTATACGTATTGTAAGACCTGTACCAACATTGTAGACCTCTCCATTCTCTCCCTTGCCACGTGTCAGCAGAAGGATCATGTTCACCACATCATGTGCTGATACGAAGTCCCGGGTGTTTGAACCATCACCGAATATAACGGGAGAAAGTCCGTCTTTCACTCGATCAATGAATTTGGTGATCACACCTGAATAAGGATTTGTGGGATCCTGTCTGGGACTGTAGATATTGAAAGGTCTTATGGATACTGCAGGCAGGCCATAGGCTTTGTGATACATACTGCAGTATTTCTCACCGCAGAGCTTACTGGCACCATAAGGTGACATCGGGTTCTGTGGATGCTTCTCATCGATAGGGAGGTATTCAGGGTTACCGTAGACCGCAGCCGAGCTTATGTATACGAATTTTTCGATATTTCCAGCCCTTGCACCTTCAAGCAGGTTAAGGGTTCCGAAAACATTGTTGTCTGCATCAAATACGGGCTCGTCCATGGACCTTGCCACACTTATCTGGGCTGCTGTATGGATGATGATATCATTATCAGCAGCCAGTTCCTTTGCCACAGAAGACCTTATGTCCTCTTTGATAAAGGATACATTTTCAGAAAGTTCAGGCTTCTTACCGGAAGAAAGATTATCAAGGACCGTGACCTGGTGGTCATCCTGCATCCTGTCAACAAGATAACTTCCTATCTGACCAATTCCGCCTGTTATAAGAACTTTCTTCATGGAGCAATGATTGTGGGACTAACTATATTAATTTACCTTATTTAAGGATCAGTGAAAAATCATCTAAATATCCATATGGGCTATCATTATGAAAGCACAAAACAAAAAAAGAATAAAGAAGTGGGACCTAGCAATGAGTTTTTAACTGTACCAGGTCACCGGAGGCAGTTTCCAATGTTGCGCGTTCCATGCAGTGAAGGGTGCAGAACATCTCTTCACGGGCACAGCTATCGTATACATATATAGGACTACCACACATTGCACATTTTTTTTCTATTAACTTCATTGTACCACCTAAAGAGCTTTGATACACACTGCTGTCTTGAGTACATATCAGAGCGTTAACAATCATATTATGACAATAACCCAATTGTCATTTAACAGAGGTATCTACTACTATTTAAAAATTTATGCTTGATATTATAAATTATCATCATTATGATATAATAGATGAAAAGGTACGTTCAGAAATAATATATATATCTAATTTATATAT
>JAASSR010000005.1 GCA_021767785.1 Methanolobus sp. | reverse complement strand
GGGACTTATTTCATCAAAGAAGTAGAAGTCGGCATCTTTGGCCGCGCAGGCAGCAATGGCAACTCTCTGGAGTTCACCGCCACTGAGTTCTGTTATTTTTCGATCAAGAACATGTGAAAGATTAAGACGTTCGATGAGTTCCGGAAGTGAACCCCTCTCATCAGTCCTGTCCAGAAGTTCACTTGTCTTGCCCTTGAAAGCTTTTGGTATCATGTCAACGTACTGAGGTTTTTGTGATACCCTGACATTACCATCCACAACATCACTGAAATAATCATAGAGAACTGTACCGGAATAGTGCTCTAGTACCTTTTCCCAGTTACCTGTCTCCTGAGAAAAGTTCGGTACCATTGTACCCGAGAGGATCTGTACTGCGGTACTTTTACCAATACCATTCGGTCCGAGTATACCTGTAACCCTTCCTACCTGAGGAACAGGAAGACCGTAGAGGGCGAAGCCGTTTGGACCGTACCTGTGGGTCGGCTCTGTGAGAGCTTCAGGCAGACCTATTATCATTATAGCTTCAAAAGGACATTTATGGACGCAAATTCCACAGCCCACACACATCTCTTCGGATATCAACGGCTTACCGTCTTCCCCGAAAACAATTGTCTCGTCCCCTGTTCTGACCCGGGGACAGTACTTTTCACATTCATGACTACAACGTCTTGGCTGACATCTGTCTTTGTTCAATATGGCAATTCGCATGTAAAATCCCTGTTAGTTATAAAGTGAGTGGATAAGATGGAAAAAGAGGAGATCAATTAAGGAGCAGTGTCCACGTTACAAGACAGAAGTCTATAACTATGAACTCAACATAGAACCAGTCCTTAAATCCGAATTCCTTTGTTTTGATCTTGAGAGCCGGGAATATAACTCTCATGGCATAATAGGACAGCGCTGCAATGATGGTCAGTATTGCATACCATTTCACAGTAGGATCATCTCCAACACCAAGCTGAAGATAGGCCAATGCTCCCGCTATTACACCAATAATAGCCGCAACTGCCGTTTTGATGATACCTTCCACATGAGCCTGTTTCTTTTCTTCCGGGGTCCTGACTTTAAATTTGGTTGCAACGGTACCGGACGATTTAGGAGCTGCTTCTGCATCATCACCGGATTCTTTTTTGGCCCTGGCTGCAGATTGTTTTTTCTTGGATGATTTTGACAATTGATCTGATCTCCTGGTACAACTTGGGTGATTTGGTACTATAAAAACAGATACTTATATAAATGTTTATCCTGCCTGAGAGATTATCAGACGAATTCATTGCTCAATACGTTACTTATCTTGTCAATCGAGAGAGCATTAAAACCTATAGCTCCGAGATGTTTTGCAAATCTTGCCGGGCGATGTCCTTTTGGATGGTACACAACTGTGATCTCAGGGGCTATATCCTTTACCATTGACTCAAGACCCCGGGCATCCAGATGGTCACTTATCTGGATGGCAGGATACCGATAATCACTACGTCCTGTCATTACATACTTGGAAATATGATCAGGAAGCTTATCAAGATCCCAGGGAGGAACCACACTTATACAATCGCCACAGGATCCGCCAAGGTGTGTTAGTTCTCCGGCATCTTCAAGCAAAGTACGCGTAAGGGACAGGGATTGTTCGTCCATCTCAATTATCCCATCATAACCGAAACCCCTTAACAGTTCCACTGCCCTCTGTGCTTTTCCAAAAGCATATGCTCCAAAAGCAATTGAAGGATCGTCCCTGAAAGCACATTCAAATCCGCTTAGATCGTCATCAAAATAGCAGGTCGCATCTCCCGGATCACCATAATTCGCTTCGGTAATAAGTACATCACACTCGGGGAGCATTGAAGCATCCTTGACATCACCTGTCACAAGTATCTTTGTACCAAGTTCGTTCTCCCACATAAAAGAGGTAGAACCAACTGTGTGAAAATTAGGGAATGTCCGTACTTTGACACCCTTGATGTCTATGGTCTCACCGACCTTGAATGTCCTTCCGGCATATTTGCGATCATGACGTATCTCAAGTGCAAGTGCGGTCTTCTCTGAACATACAGCGCTCTCAGACAGCATGGCAGACTTACCATGATGGTCGGAATGAGCATGTGTGATAAGATAAGCATCAGGTTGTTGATATTTCGCAGGTGTTCGCGTGGTATCTACAGAAAATGTGACAAGTTTTCCTTCAGCTGACCTGAACTTCACAGAAATATGTGGCTTGAAAGAACCACGGGAGTTCTTCTCCCTGAAAATCATCACTCCGAGATCAACCAGTTCCTGCAATTGCTGTAACCCTCGAAACTGGAACGACCTTAATCTATTTACGTTTTTTCAAAAATAACGAGCAATAAAAATAAAGACAGGTGCTCAGAGCACCTTTTTGAGTTCTTCAATAAGAATGCCTGATGTTGTAAGCCCTGTAAAGCGCTTTACCATCTGCCCATCCTTGACAATTATCAGGGTTGGAACAGCCTGTATACCATATTGAGCCGCAAGACTCTGATTATTATCTACGTCTATTTCTTTTACATCAACCTGATCGCCAAGTTCTGCTTCCACTTTTTCAAGATGGGGTTTCTGCATCTTACAGGGGCCACACCAGGTTGCACTGAAATCTAAAAGTTCGGGTTTGCTCATATAAACACCTCTATATTCATATATATTCAATATTTGTAGTTAATAAATTAATTATTTTAATAATTCACACTGTTTACTTTCTGACCGGAAACATAATCACTATATTTCAAACCCCCGGAATCACTGACCTCTCCAAATCGGTCATGCGCAATGCATACACAACCATGTTGGTATTGATATAAACACTTTTCGCTTACTTAATATATTCACATCCTCTTAATCCGCGTAGTAAGGTCAAGAGGTTTGGCATAATATGGAGCGGTTGTGACGATAATATCCACATGTTTTGAATATTCGGATATCATATTGAGATCTATACCACCCACAGCAATCTCCAGATGAGGATTTATTTCACGCAATTGCGGCACAAACGTTTCCAGCTCTTCAGGACTGTAATGATCCAGAAGGAGCATGTCGGCCATCGGAGCGGATTCAAGTGCCTCTTCTCTGGTACGGGGTTCGATCTCTATCTTGCGCATGGCTTTGAGCTTTACCTGTTTTTCCATAACATCCAGATGATTCTGGGTAACAAGTATCGAATCACTTAAAGAATTTCTATGATGATCTCCGCCTCCTGTTTTTACAGCCTTGAGTTCATATTTACGAAATCCCGGATGAGTCTTACGACTTGTAGCTATCATTATGTCAGGATTGGATCTTCTTGCCAGCTCAACGGCAAAACGGGTTTTTGATGCAATGGAACATACCATTGAGAGGAAGGTCTGTGAGATACGCCATAATTTAAAGAGAGTGGGGAGATCCCCCTGAGCTTCAAATATAACATCATGAGGATTGAACTCCTCCCCGTTTTCAACCATGCCAACCACTTCAAGACCTTTTTTCCTGTAGAATGCCGCAAGGTCATCCATACAGGCAGCCACACCATGTTCCCTTGATTTTATCCGAAGTTTTCCATTTCCTTCTATACAAAGAAATTCCGTGGTCTCATCACCGTAAGGGCAGTCTTCCGAAAGATAAAGATCAAAAAAGTCTATCATGATAATCACTTGTAAGTAATAGTAAAGAATAATTCATAACTGTTACTATTTTTAAATAAAAGGAAGAGATCAATCCTCCAGTGTGGATATGTCTCCCGGATCCTGACCAAGTTCCTGCGCCTTGAGCAGGCGCCTCATTATCTTACCGCTGCGTGTTTTGGGGAGGGATTCCACGAATTCCACCTCTGAAGGCATGGCAATCGGACCAAGATTCATCCTTATATGATAAAGCAGGTCCTTTTTGAGCTTGTCTCCGGGTTTGTAACCTAAACGCAGTATGATGAAAGCCTTGATAGAATCTCCCTTTAGAGGATCCGGTTTTCCTATAACTGCCGCCTCTGCTACAGACTCATGGGACACAAGAGCACTTTCAACTTCAGCACTTCCGATATTGTGACCTGCAACTATCAATACATCATCCGATCGACCCAGGATCATGATATAACCATCCTCGTCCTTCACAGCAAGGTCACCGGCCTTGTAATAGTTCCCGATAGTGTTCCAGTATTGACGATATTTCTCATCGTTTCCGTAAACCGTCCTCATCATGGAAGGCCACGGTTCTTTTATAACAAGGAATCCACCGGTACCTGCAGGAACAGGGTCTCCGTTCTCATCCACCACATCGGCAATCACACCCGGTACAGGTCTGCCCGCAAATCCCGGTTTCATGGGTTCTCCGACAGTTGTTGTCAGCATATGCATGCCTGTCTCGGTCTGCCACCAGGTATCAAGGACCGGGCATTTTTCCTTGCCTATGACCCTGTAATACCACTCAAATGCTTCAGGGTTGAGGGGTTCCCCCACCGAACCAAGTATGCGCAGTGAGCTGAGATTATACCTATCCGGCCATTCCTCACCCATTCTCATGAACATACGAATAGCAGTCGGTGCAGTGTAGAAGATAGTTACGTCAAATTCCTCTATCATACTCCACCAGACACCTGGATCAGGATAATCAGGTGTTGTTTCGGATATCAGGATCGTTGCACCCATTGAGAGGGGACCGTAGACTATGTAACTGTGACCTGTGATCCATCCGGGATCTGCAGTACACCACATAACGTCACTTTCTTTCAGATCGAACATATTCTTTGTTGTGTAATATGTGCCCACCATGTAGCCACCACAGGTATGAACTATTCCTTTTGCAGGGCCTGTGGTCCCACTTGTATAGAGAATAAATAGCGGATCCTCTGAATCCATGACCTCGGGTTCACATTCCTTCTCAACATCTTCCATTATCTCGTAGAAATCTACCTCGATCTCAGAGAAGAGTTCCATTTGAGGAGACATTCTTCTGAGAACAACGATCTTTTCCACACTTGAAGCATTTACCACGGCATCGTCCACAATGGATTTAAGGTCAAGGCGCTTTCCACGTCTGAGACTCGCATCTGCAGTAACAACGATCTTTGCCTGTGCATCCTTTATCCTTGAATGCAGTGCATTGGCTCCAAACCCTCCGAAAACAACACTATGAACCGCACCTATACGGGCACATGCCAGCATTGCTATGATCTGTTCCGGAACAAAAGGCATGTAAATACATACCCTGTCACCTTTTTCTACTCCAAGTGACTTGAGACCATTAGCAAACCTCATTACTTCACGGTAAAGCTGGCGGTAAGTAAGAATCTCTTCCTTACCATCATCACCCACCCATATCATAGCAACTTTGTTTTTCCTGCCATTGAAAACGTGCCTGTCCAGACAATTATGGGTTATATTCATTTTGGCATTGGTAAACCACTTTGCATATGGATGGTTCCATTCTCTTACTTTGTCCCATTTTTCGAACCATTCAAGTTCTTCGGCAACATTCTCCCAGTGTTTATCAGGATCTTTCAGGAACTCATTGTATGCAGCTTCATAATCCTGTATCCAGGAATCATCCTTCACGGAAATATCCGGAAGGTAGCTTTTACTATCCAGTTTTACATCAAAATTCTCAGACATGTCATCACCATTTACTATTGTTATTCATGAAGTTTTCCAGATTATACTGAAATATCTCAAGATAGATCAGATCTATCTTTCTTGGCAACCATATCATGTCATTTTGAAGAACAAACAAAGGTTCCAGCAGGAACCCGGGACATGAAAGGGACCTTCTTGAAAAAAGCCTGTAACTTGAACAGGAAGGTTTCAATTAACATGTATAATCATGATAGTAATATATACCTATTGTGGTCTTGAAACAAAATAGAGAACAAAGATATTATAATAAACCAGAGACGCACATCTTCAGGGAGTAAAATGCCTGCTAAAAACATTTTTAAAAGGGAACACAGATATACACAGGTAAGAATCACTATCTGTGTGCAACGGCGTTTATCCGCGGTTATTACTCAAAACCCGCTGATAACAGGAATTTCTACAAAAATAAAATAAGAAAAAGATAGGATTTAAAAAGATTTAAGATGAGAGTGCAAGTATTGCCTCAGCCAGATCACCTTTGGCATCTTTAAGTGCCTCACGTGCCTGATCCTCGGTAACACCTGTCTGCTCTGCAACCAGTCTTATATCATCATCAGGTATTTCTAATTCCCTGGCAACTTCTTCCGGAGTCCCGACCACCTGATAGGTATCCACACCCTGTGCATTCATTATAGAAACATTGGCATCGTTGAAAACAATATCCTTGTCTGCCGTCCTTATAATCACCTGCTCAACATCATTGACATCTGTGATGCTGATACCCATCTGTTTCATCATCTGTTTGACTTTTGCAGGGTTCATACCCCTGCCACCTATTCCCGGAAACATGTAATCACCTGTTATTATGAATTAGCCAAATGACCTACTACTATTAAATAGTTGCTTAAGAACAACCGCCACCACATGTACCACAGGCACTACCGGCCTGGTTGTCAATGATGAAGCCCTTTCCGGAAGGACCATCCACGTAGTCAATGGTTGCATTGGCAAGACCATCTGCATCATCCTTGTTCATGACGATCTTAAGACCGTTATCTTCAACCACAAGGTCATGTTCCTCGCTGATATCATTTTCCAGTGACATTCCATACTGCACACCGCAGCAGCTCATACCAGCAATGAAAATTCTAAGAGCATGATCCTGTTTTTCCTGTTCTTCAAGCAGTGATTTTAACTCAGCTGCTGCTTTGTCAGTTACTTCTACCATTATTGATTCCTCATTATTTGATTAAAATTACTATAAGGTGACTACCGGGTAATCCCTTATATGTGTTTTTGATATATAAATTATTCGTACTGATACGAACTGATTTTGGCGATTTACATGGATAACATCAAGGTCATACGAACTCTACATCATCATCTACAGGGTTTTTCAAAACATCCCCGTTATAGGCATTGATCTCAACAGAGTTTTTCAGTCCCTTAACATCCCATACAGGAACATAGGCAAGTTCCATCTCCAGGTTAATATCTGAAGGTGCCGGCTTAAACCTTTTATGCTCGGAAATAATTGCTTCTCCCTGAGTATCATCGAACCGGATATCCCGCGTATGTTCTTCTATAATCATATCAAGAAGTTCTTGTTTAGCTTCTTCTTCAGAAGTAACAGGCATCTTTACATCATATTCCACATCAGGAACCTCAATGGTTTTCTGAACAGCATCAAGATGCATTGTCTCGATATTGCCGTTAAGAGCGTTCATACAACCTGAACCATTGCCTGATATATCCACTATCTTGGAGCGGTAACGGTGCTCCACACCAAGAGAATAGCTATACTTCCAGAAAGGTACGAATTTCAACATAGCATCACTGGCTCCGGAAACGTGAACTGCAGCTATGGAGAATGCGTTTTCCAGAGAAACTTTCACAGGAGAAGAATGAAGATTCATAACAATCGGAGTTCCTGACCGAGCCTGTGATGATGATACAGATGCTTCAACAGGAGGTTCTTCCTGTACTTCCTGTTCATCTGAATCATTTGAAGGGAATGACCTTTCAGAGAAACTTTCCTCAGAAACACTACCCGGCCGGTAATATTGTACTTCAGTAACCCTTTCCACCTGAGGTTCTTTTTTTGGTGGTTTTGAAGTAAATTCAGCCTCAAAGACCTTTTTCTCAACATGAGGAGAAGAGCCTGTTCCGAATATGGCATTTATAGCTTCCTTGGCAACCTCATCTACATTGTTTTTTGCTGGTTTTTCCATGGTCGGTTCAAGCAGATCAAGTTCCGAAGTCGTACCTTCCATATCTGCAAGCACCGCCCTTCCAATTTTCAAAGCCATGTCATCGCGACTCCAGATATTAAGACCTGAAGCCTTTGCCTGACGGAGAATTTCCTCACTTCCCTCTCCTGCCATGATATAGAGACCTTTACCTTCTGAGATCTGGCCTGCAAAGTCCCTGACATCTTCCACATCCGGATTATATGATAGCCTGATGAAGGTCTTTGCACCGTTTTTCTCAGTAACGAGGTCATACCTGAAAGAGTCCGACACATCATAACCTGATGATGTGAAAATATCCCTCAAAATTCGCACTAAGTTCTGTTTCATTATGATCATTATCCTTTTTGCCGATTAATTAAAAAAGCTTTCTGAGAATAAAAATATGAAGGTAAAAAAGCATGTGTTATCAAAAGATAACATTTCATATTAAAGAACACGAGTAGTGGTCTCAAGCTCTATTCCCTTCTGTGTGACCATATAAGAGATCGTCCTGTTAGGAACAATCATTCCTCGCATCTTCCGTATCATAATGTTGCGTTCGATCTCACTACCCCGTTCTTTTATCCTGAACTCTATAACTCCGTCACATATATGGCGAAGAGTATTTTCAGTAATGGAGTCATGCATTCCGCTTGTCATCAGTATCAGGTGAATAGCTCCTGTGGCCTTGCCAATGGACGACACCATTTCAATGACATCGACCACACTGTTGAGATTATAGGCGCGCAGGAAATATGAGATAGAATCCACAACACCGCGATACTTGTTTTCTCTTTTCTGAGTCACTGTAGCTTTAAGCAGACCCATTGAATCTATGCCTTTCTTAAGGAAATCCTTGGCAGAAATGTTGTTTGTAAACTCTTTGGGAAGTACATTGTAGAATCTGGGGACATAAGCATCAATAAATTTAAGGCTGCCACCCTCAACATACTTTTCAACATCCCATTTCATTTCCTCCATCTCATCAACGATCTCCTGCGCAGGATGCTCCGATGTGAAATAAAAAACATCCTCGTTGTTCAGAAGACCACCATATACGAACTGCTGGGCGAAAATATCTGAATTCGCCCCGGGTTCTGCAAGAATAAGAATCGTAGCTCCGGGAGGTACTCCTCCTCCTAGCTGCACATCAAGTCCGGCTATACCTGTGGGAATTCTGTATCCGCCTGTACCATCAAAACTGTAATCCATGATTATGCCCCAAATGACTAATTATTTTGTTAACAATTATATTAATACTGAAGTATAATAGTATTTTATAGTATATAGCAATTAGTGATGCACATGATAAAAACTCAAGATCTGAAGTATGATAACGGTCTGATACAGGCCATTGCTCAGGACAGCGAAACAAAAGAAGTTCTTATGTGTGCATTCATGAATAAAGAAGCACTGGACAGGACAATAGAATCAGGTATTGTACATTACTGGAGTCGCAGCAGACAAAGTCTATGGAAGAAAGGCGAAAGTTCCGGACATACACAAAAGGTTGTGGAGATCAGGATCGATTGCGACATGGATGCCGTACTGCTTCTGGTAGAGCAGAAAGGTGGTGCGTGTCATACAGGATTCAGATCATGTTTTTACCGGACCATAGATGGTACGCAGGTAGGAGAGAAGGTCTTTGATCCTGAAGATGTGTATTAAGGATCTTTGCTCTCAATGTGTGGTAACTTAATTATATAGTCCCAAAACATAAGCATAATTATGGAAAAAAGTGAGCAGAAAATGCGAAAGATAGTGCCTGATACAAGTGCTGTCATAGACGGAATCCTTTCGGGCAGGATACGTGATGGCGAATCTAAAAATGTAGAAATCCATGTACCGGAGGCCGTCATGGCTGAGCTGGAAGCCCAGGCCAATCGGGGACTTGAAGTCGGATATAAAGGTCTTGAAGAGATACAGGAACTCCAGAGATATGCTGCAGATAATATTATCAAATTATTTTTCACCGGAGAAAGACCCAATCTTGACCAGGTAAAGCTTGCCAAGGGCGGAGAGATAGATGCCCTTATAAGGGAAACTGCTCTGGAACTTGATGCAAAGTTCGTAACCGGTGACAGGGTACAGTCCCTCGTTGCAATGGCAAAGGGAATTGATGTTGACTTTGTTAAAACCCCCATGGAAGATTTCGGGCCACTTATCGCAGATGAGTTCTTCACACCGGATACCATGTCAGTTCATCTGAAAAATAAGGTGCCTCCAATGGCAAAAAAAGGGTCCATCGGAGATGTGAAATATGTGAAGATAAGGGATGAGCCCTGCACATACCAGGAACTGAAAGCAATATCCAGAGAATTGCTTGACAGGGCACGCTCAGATCTTGGATCCTTTACTGAGATGTCCTTCAGCGGAGCATCGGTACTCCAGATAAGAAATATGAGAATAGCCATATCAAATCCACCTTTTTCCGATGATGTGGAGATAACAATTGTACGTCCGGTGGCCTCTGTATCACTGGATGAGTACCGCCTGAGCAATGTGCTTAAGGAAAGGATACGCACCCAGAGAGGAGTACTGATCGCAGGGCCTCCAGGTGCAGGAAAATCCACTTTTGCTGCAGGAGTTGCTACCTATCTGAATGACAGAGGTTTTGTTGTCAAGACAATGGAATCACCTCGCGATCTGCAGGTTCCGGGGGAGATCACCCAGTATGCGCCTCTTGATGGCAGCCTTGAGAACACCGCAGATGTACTGCTCCTTGTGCGCCCGGATTACACCATATATGACGAGGTGCGCAAAACAAAGGATTTTGCTACCTTTGCGGACATGAGACTTGCTGGTGTGGGCATGATAGGTGTTGTACATGCCAACCGTGCAGTTGATGCGATCCAGAGGCTTATCGGCAGGGTCGAACTCGGTGTGATCCCGCAGGTCGTTGACACAGTGATATTCATCGACAGGGGCGAGATCGCAAAGGTACAGATACTTGAATTCACTGTAAAGGTTCCTGCCGGAATGATGGAAGCTGACCTTGCAAGACCAGTGATCCTGGTTTCAGATCTTGAAACAGGCAAGAGCGAGTTCGAGATATACACATACGGTGAACAGGTTGTTGTTATGCCTCTGGAAAAAGGACAGCAGAGAAGTCCTTCTTGGAAACTGGCCGAAGGAGAGGTGCAGGATTTCATCAGTGACTATACAAGCGGACCGGTAGAAGTAGAGATGATATCCGACAACAGGGCCCTGGTGCATGTGAGGGACAAAGATCTGCCCAGAGTGATAGGTAAAGGTGGAAAGACCATAGATGATATCGAAAGAGCCCTTGGCATCCACATAGATGTACGTAAGTTCGAGTCAAAAGAAGAACGAAAGATGCGTGAGAACAAGGAGCATCACCCGATAATCGAGCGCACCAAAAAGCATGTGATCCTCAATATCACCGAAGCTGCAGGTGCTGATGTGGAAGTCTACGCCGGTGAACATTTCCTTTTCTCGGCTACAGTGGGCAGACACGGAGATATCAAAGTAAGAGTAGATTCCGATGTTGCCGACGATATCCTTGATGCTGTGGATGAGGGCGAAGTCCTGTGGGTAAAGGAGATCTGATCTCCTTCATAGATCTCACAAAGTTACTTCTTCAAAACATATTTATATTTATAAATAATTAAATTTCACCGAAATGGAAATTGAGGTAAAACGCGGATATGAGATTCTTCCGGACAACAATATTGCATTCGGAATAAGGATCACAAACAATACGAGATTTGTCATTTCGGACATACAGATCATTTTTGATTACAACGAATATCTTTTCAAGTTAAAGGATAACAGAGTTCTGAAACTGGACAATATCCCTCCTACCATAACCAGGACAGCCAGGTTCATATTGAAGCCCATGGAATGTGTCAACAATGAGAAAATTGATGCCATTATAACCTACAGGGACCCTAAATGGGAAAAGCATACGATCACAATGAGACCGAAGGAGGTGCATTGTATCTGCCCTTTTCTCCGCTCAAGGAGCATGACAAAAAGGCAGTTTTTGCAACTTTCCAAAAAAGGATATTCCACTGAAACGGGTATAAATTTTGAAGGGATCAATGCGGAGGAAATAACTTCTTTTCTTATGCGGACATGCTCCTCAAATCTCTATGCAGTCGACGGATATACCATCGAAGAAGGCAATGTACTTTATTTTTCCAGTGAAGCCATTGGAGAGAAAGCTTACTATCTTCTTACGGCTCTCATCAAAGAAAACGAAGGTCTGACACAGGTAATGTTCAGGGCAGTTTCTGACAGAGCGCATGGAGTACAGGCATTTCTCAATGAGATCGTTTCCCAGCTCACACATTTTGCTACGACTGCAAGTTCCGCAAAAGCAAGAAATGTCGGAGCTATCAGGAACGAGCATGTAATAAGCATCATAGATTCTGTTATGCAGAGTGGCAAGAAAAGTAATCTGTCGCTAGTCAAGAGTGATCCTTCACTGACTACCGAAAACAGTGTTGTACGAATAAGTGACATCAGCTCTGCAAAAGCCAATGGCAGGAATTACCGGAACTCTGAAGATACGGATATTGCCAGGATGTATGACAGATATTTAAAAGAGGTCAAAAATAAACAGAAGAAGAAAAAAAGTCAGAATATTCCTTCTGCATCGTATCCCCAGGAATCTTTCAGCTCGGAAAGAAAATTAAGAACCTTTCACGGAACCACACCTCCCAGAAAAGAAAAGCCAGCTGCAAATAAACGTAAAAGAACAAGAAAAAAGGCGATATATCAGGTTCTCATGATTGCTGTTCTTATGATAGGTGCCGGTTATTTGATACAGAGTCCTGTGATACAGGAGAGTATCGGAGGTAAATACCTTTCTTCTTCAGATACCGATGCTGCAGAGTCTGTTGTCAAAGACATCTTTAGTGCTGTAAATGAAGGAAAGTTCAATATCGCTTTCCATCTGTGCCAGGGACAGGACTTTCTTGTACCTGCAAGTATTGAAATGATGTTTGCCAATAATGGAATAGAGCCCGGCGGTATCAAGAAGTACCATATTGTGTCAACCAATATGACAGATGATCTTGCAGTTATTGAAGCGAACTGTACTGCTGTCAGTTTTGATATTATGGGTAATGAGGATGAAATGTCAGTTGTGCCTGTATATTTCAGGTTACAGAAGAACGGAATGGACTGGATGATAACAGGAATAGCATTTGACCAGCCCTATGGGATCTGACTGTGAAGAGGACAATGGTAAAGTTAAAAAAGCCTTAATGCTGACATATCAAATATAAATATAATCAGCAGGTATCCCCATGAATTCAGAGTTCTTTGTTCAGATATTCCGCAATATATCCGGCAAATTCATCGAAGTCTTCCAGTCTTTCTGTCAGGAACATGTACAGAATATCTATATCTATTTCTTCATATATGTGAACAAGGACATTTCTAAATCCGGCTGCTTTTGAGAATTCTTCTGCGAAATCGGTAGGGACTATGTTATTCCTGCCGAGGATCAGAAACACATTTCTGTAGATATCCGGCCTTTGAAAACCTTCTCTGGAAATGATCATTTCTCCTATGTCTATGGCACTTTCAATTGCGAGCTGGAAATTCCTTTCTACTGCACTGCGCAGTTGGTAATTATCTTCCAGTTCTTTGCTGCCTGCATCTACAGATTTCAAATAGCTCACACATTTTTGCATGAAACTGAGCTTTCGGAGAATCTTCTCATCAGTAAGCATTAAACCAGCTCCTTTTCTGAAATTCTTTCAAGCAGATGCCGATTCAAGCGATCCTCATAGTATTTCCAGTCAAGATATACTGACATGATACGGTGCTCGACATCCACACGCAGATCCTCGTCCCGTGAAAATATAGTAACATTTGGCCTTATGATCTCAAATCTAAGGACAGGACTTGCATCATTGACCACGATAACGTCTATTTTATCACTTTTCAGCAGGTCTGAAAGTTCATTTATCAGGTCGATACGTTTGTAGATCCTTTCTTTTTCCGTTAGTGTCCCAGAAAGATAAACACCGATATCCACATCACTCAACGGACCTGCCGTGTCCTCTGCCACCGAACCAAAAAGATAAGCAAGCTCAACTGATTCTTCATTAAGAAAGAATTCTCTCAAAAGGGGAAGAAGTTCTTCTTTATCAAGACACGGAGCTCTTTCTATCATAATACCTACGGCAAAGATGTTCTAAATTTTTCTATGTGTTTATAAGTAATAAAGATTGAGTGATGTGGAGTTTGCAGGTGACTACATTTTGAATGTGGTTTTGTGGTCACCTGCATATAAGTTTACGATAGGTTGATTTGGGGGTTAGCGTTAAGCAAGATCTTTAACTTGGGGTTAACGATAAATCATGTCTTACATGCAGGTTAATGATGCTGATTTTAGGTTCGATTTTTGCTATCGTTAAGTCGTAAAGTTAACGATAACCGACCTTATGAAGAAAAATCGTAAACCTTGAGAGAACATTCAGTCAAAATATTCCAACGTTAGAACTCAAGCTTTCCCAAAACCACACTCCTGCTCTTCCCGACCATCCGACCCATATCCATTGTGAAGAATCCCGGACCGCAGCCTATTTCCAGAATTTCCATACCTTCCCTGACATAGGGACCGAGTATCTTCAGAGGATTCTGCAGCCATCTGTGAATTCTGCTATCGAGGCTGCTGGGTTGTTCTACGGAGCATATGTTGGTGTTGTTGGAGGACATGGTGGGGTTAAATGGCTTTTCGATATAGAAAACATCATCCAACTATAAGTCTTGCAGTTTCTCTTAATAAGTGAGCAGGCATTGAATACTTTAGCTTCCATACAAAATTGATAGGTTTTTCATCTTCATGACTTACGTATTCTGCGGGACCTAAGAAATAATAGGGTTGAGCTAAAGAATTGACACTCTTGTTTATTCTCACAAAAAGAAGAATTGTTTGATCCATATCTTTGTGATTGATATACCTCTGTCCAGTTTTTGAATCAACCCTCGTTGATACCTGACTTTGCCAATGGAAGAGATTTTCATTAATTGCATAGTCATTGTACATAGTAGTTGGAGAATAGTCCTTTTCATTCTTGTTTAATGTAATGAAAAACACATCTGTCTTCTTGTCTTTGACATATAATACTCCAGTTTGTATAGTATGATTATATTGCAAATCAAAATATCCAAGTCCAGCAAGTGCTTCTGCTTGTGTGTATTTAGAATTCAAATTTAGAGATGAAACGTATGGCAATGTTAACTCAGGAGAAATAGTTTTTATGATACTCATTTTGTATTCTAGAAGCATGATTATTTCATCATAGATCACAGGATTATCTAGCAACTTACAAAATGCATCTTTTAATGAAGAAAACTTTTCTTTATTCCAAATAGTTAGAACAAACATTGTTAGATAGTATCTTTCTTTTTTAGAGAGAGAATCTTCATCTAAATGTTTAGCATTTAAATGCCTGAGAATACAATCAATATAATTGCTATCATCTATATGTTGAATTCTTCTTAGACCGCTAGTTAATTGTTTTTCAGCAGGTTCAGTGAAATCATCAATAATTTCAGCTTCTGCTAGTGCTCGTGACCAGCACATCTTTTTGTAGATATCATCGAGGTCTAAATCATAGTAATTTATGAAATTCTCAAAAGACAATTCCATTCCTGTGTCAGCAACAAAACTAGAAATTCTATTTACAATTGTTTGTCGTCTTAGATTGAGAACCTGGCTAATGTTATCTAATATGTATTCCTTAGATTTCCTTTCTAATTCTATACTACAGCCAGCAGGCAAATGTGGGAATCCTTGCTCTATTTCTAAAGCGATATCTAAACCTATATTTTCAATCAATGCTTTGAACTTCAAATCGAATCTATAGTTTTTGTTTGCTTGTCCTACAAAATCCAAAACCGTTAAGCAGTCTTTATCATCACTTAATCTAAGTCCACGTCCTAATTGTTGTAAAAATATGGTTAAACTTTCAGTTGGACGCAAAAAGAGAACTGTGTCTATTTCTGGAATGTCAACTCCTTCATTGTACAAATCTACAACAAAAATGAAATTGATCTCCTTATTTAACAATCGTTTTTGAACAAACTTTCTCACATCTTTAGTGGAATCTGATGTTAAATATTCGCTTTGAATACCATATTTATTGAATATTCCAGACATGTATTCTGCATGTGCTTTTGAAACACAGAAACCTAAACCTTTAACGTTTTTGATATCTAAAACAGTCTTTACTGTTTTTTCACAAATCATTTCTGCACGGTGATCATCTGCAGTGTAAAGTTCACTAAGCTCACTTTGAACATAACCACCACGTTCCCATTTCAACTTGGAATAATCAACACTATCGGTAATACCAAAATATTGGAAAGGACACAACAACTTTCTGTCTATTGCATCTGGCAAACGAATTTCGGCAGTTATGTGATTATCAAAGAACTTCTTAACATCCAAGTTATCACCACGTTCTGGAGTTGCAGTTAAACCTAAGAGACAGCTAGGATTTACATGATCTAAAAGTGATTTATAGCTCGGTGCTGCTGCGTGATGGAACTCATCCACTACAATATAATCGAAATATTCAGATTCTAAAAGAGTATGAATTTCTTTTGAGTTATATGTCTGAATTGATGCAAATATTTGTTCCGTAGTTGATGGAATGTTTCCACCAACCATCATATCCCCATAATTATGATCTCTTAGAACCATTCTAAATGTGTACATCGATTGTTTTAATATCTCTTCTCTATGTGCTATGAACAATAAGCGTGGTTCTCTTTTGTTGGATTCAAAAAACTCCTGCCTGAATTTCTTGAAATCAAAAGCTGCAATCATAGTTTTTCCTGTACCTGTTGCAGCTACAATTAAGTGTTTGTTTCTATGCAGTTGACGTTCTGCCCATATTGATTCGAGTATTTCTTTTTGGAATGGATATGGCGTTAAATCAAAATTTGGCATCACAAATTCAGTATTATTATCGTATTTTTCTGCTCTCAACGCCTTTATCAATCTAGACTTGTCATCTTTCTTATAAGTCTCAAATTCTCTATCGTTCCAATAAGTATCAAAAGTAGCTTTTATTTTAGCCCATTGGAATGGTTGCTCATATTGACTAATTTTTATGTTCCATTCCAACCCATCTGTTAATGCTGCATTGGAGATATTGGAAGAACCGATATATGCAGAAGAAAAGCCAGTTTGTCTTTCAAATAAGTAGGCTTTTGCGTGCAATCTAGTTCTTCTAGTATCATAACTGACTTTCAAAGTTGTGTTGGACAAACTTTCTAGAAATTCAATTGCCTTTGAATCCGTTGCACCCATGTAACTGGTCGTTATAACTCTTAATTCACTTCCTTTTCTTGAAGTGAAATCTTTTAGTTCTTCTTGGAGTATTCTTATGCCACTCCATTTAATGAATGAACAAAGAATATCTACTCTATCAGATGATAATATCTCTTTTTTAAGTTGAGAAACTAACGAGGGGTCCTGCCTTGTACCTGTAAGTAATGCACCTAAAGAAAGTGGAGTATCAGGACGTGAGAAATCAACACTCAGGTTTTCATCTAAAACAGCCATGAGTTTTTCAGCAGTTTCAGAGACATCTAAACCTTGAGTTTCGATACCATAACGATTTAAAATATCTACTATTTCATTGCATAGTTCTATCTGTTTATCAATCTTTGATTTTCCTTCCTTATCGCCTTTGATCTCGGATAAAGCGTGAGAAAGAACCCTATACAGATATTGTGATAAGTAATCGTTACTATCAGCATCATTTAGCCGAGATAAATGTTTATGCTTATCATCAATATTGAACAAGTTTTCAGAAAGAAATTCGTTTACAATATGTTCATACAATCCTGATTTCATAGCACCCACATTCACAATCAATATTTGTAAAGAGAAGGACGTTAAGAATATATTAATAAATTGCTTTTGAGAAATTATTTTACAAAATTCACATACCAAATCCTAATATACACTCCCAAACAATCTTAACCTAAAAGGAGAATCCTATCATGAAAGTATCCATTATTGGTTCGGGCTATGTCGGGTCTGTCTCAGCGGCTTGTTTTGCGGAACTCGGGCATGAAGTAATCTGCATTGACATTGACGAGGAAAAAGTAAAACAGATCAATGCAGGGATCGCACCTATCTGGGAGGAGGGACTGGATGAACTGCTGGCAAAGTACAGCCAGAAGACACTCATTGCCACATCGGATTATGACTATGCAGTAGAGAACTCCGATGCTTCATTTATCTGCGTGGGAACACCATCCGGAGAAGATGGGAGCATTGACCTCTCAATAGTCAAAGCTGCAAGTGCCAGCCTTGGGAAAGCCATTGCAAAGAAAGATCACTATCATGTAGTGGTTGTAAAGAGCACAGTCGTGCCTGAAACAACCGAGAAGGTAGTACTTCCGATGGTAGAAGAGTACTCCGGAAAAAAGGCAGGAAAGGACTTTGGTGTTGTCATGAACCCGGAGTTCCTCAGGGAAGGCAAGGCTGTCTATGATTTCATGCATCCAGACAAGATAGTTGTTGGTGCGATAGATGAGAGGTCCTCTTTTGTTGTATCAGAGCTCTATCGCGGACTTGATTGTGAGGTCACTCACACCAATCCCAGAACAGCAGAGATGATCAAATACGTCAACAACTCACTTCTCGCAACCAAGATCTCCTTTGCCAACGAAGTAGGAAACATCTGCAAACAGCTTGGCATCGACACATATGAGGTCATGGATGCCGTGGGAACGGACTTCAGGATAGAGCGCCAGTTCCTCAACTGCGGAGCAGGCTTTGGCGGCTCATGCTTTCCAAAGGATGTTAAAGCTCTCATAAGCAAGGCAAAGGAAATAGATTACGAACCTCAACTGCTCAATTCCGTTGTTGGTGTCAATGACAGGCAGCCACTGAAAATGGTGGAAATACTGCAGAAGAAGATCGGTGATCTCAAAAATAAGAGAATAGCCATACTGGGTCTTGCCTTCAAGAACGACACTGATGATATAAGAGAGTCCAGATCCATTCCGGTGATAAGCGAACTGCTGCGTCTGGAAGCTGATATAGCTGCATACGACCCCATGGCCGAGCAAAGCATGAAGGAACTCTTTCCTGAGATCGCATATTGTAAGTCCTCATCCGAGGCCCTCGAAGAGGCCGAAGGATGCCTCATAATGACTGAATGGGACGAGTTCAGGAACCTTAACAAAGAGTTCGACCTCATGGAAAACCGTGTGGTAATCGATGGCAGGCATCTAATCAATCCGAAAAAGATCAGCACAGAGATAGATTACGAAGGCATCTGCTGGTAAAACGGAACACATGAATTGCAACAGCAACAGAAAAACGGATCAATAACCATGACCGAGACATTCACCCCTGGAATAGGTGAAAGAAAGAACATCAACAAAAGCTTCTTTGGAAACACAGAAGACATGATGTACTGCGGAATGTCTTCAGAGAACACATTTCCCATTGGTCTGCTTTTTTCAAAAGATTATCAGGGACACGCCCTGAACCTTTATTTTCCTAAAAAATCATCATCTATTGTCCTGAACAAAGAAAAGTACTATATTGTTGATATAAATTCTGAATATATAACTCTTCAATTATCCGAGTAAAATCGAATATTTTTAATACTCTAAGTAAAAAAGACAGGTCTGGTGGTACAGACCTATGAAAAACGAAGAACAGGTAAGAGAAGATCTCAACGGCAGGTTACACTCCCTTGATCAGAACCTGAGAAGTGTTGAAAAACGATTACGTGCAGTGGAACGCAGACTTTCTGTTGATATTCCTTCTGAAGATACTATTCCGGAATATGAGAATGATCTTGAAGAAACAATTGAAGAGACAAGGACATATATAGCTTCTATTCTCACAGAGCTTGATAAACTAAAACAGAACAGTCCAGATCAAGAAGAAATAGAAATACGGATACTAGAAATGAGCTCTGAGATCTCAGAGCTGAACTCACAAATAAAAGGGTTACAAAAAGAGAATAAAGAACTCAGCGAACAAATTGAGCAACAACAAAAAAACGATTCTCAGGGCTATGAATCTCTTTCTGCTGAGATGCAAAATGAGATATCGCGTCTCAGAATTCTTCTTGAAAAAACCGAGAATCGCAACCGCATCAATATCGGTTCCGTGAAAGTTCCTGTAGAGCTTTCAGGCATCATAGGTGCACTCATCCTTGCTATCACAGGATATCTCATAATGGAAGAGCGGTGGGATATTATCCGTTCAGCCAATTTCTCATTCGGGATAGCTTTTGTTTTTGCCGCAGCAGTCCTCCTGAAGTTCTACATTGTTAACAGAAACAGAACCTGAATCACACCAGAAGAATCAGTAATGCAAAAATAGATCGATGAATTCCCTGAAAAGATATCTCATATCTTTTTAACTTTTACAAGAAAATCATTGCTGTAATCCATATAACCCTCCTGCATCACTTTAACGGAAAGGTAGCCCTCTGTCTTACCAGGAGGCAGAGAAATGTTCAGCAACCTGTAGCTGAACTCACCGCCAGCATCGCTCACACCGCCTGCAACTTTTTTTCTTTCAGGACCCCATACTATGACATTTGCACCACCTACAGGCTTTCCGCCATTGTCAAAGACATGGACTGTCAGGTCAGGAGAATCACCTGTTCCTCCGGGAAGGTTGAAGCTGCTGCAATTTGAGGATGCGAACATGGTATCCGGTACAAATGGTGTGCTCATCACAGCGGTAAGTATAACATATATACCTGTCATGCCGATCACTGTAAGCACCACGATTCTTATGGGAAGACCTACAGATGCGGATTCATCTGAGAACATAAAAAACCGGGAAATAAAAAAATGTCAGGATCAGCTGGTCCTGACTATCATTACAGCATCTGTTTTTTCGAAATCATAGAATCCATTGGCCGATATTGTCAGGTCCATGGTTCCTTCGTTCTGATTGGAACCAAGACTCAGAGACGAACCATCGGCAGTGAAGAGTTTGCAACAACCTTCATCATCAGTTACACCCGTTGCCACGCCACCAAGACCACGCAGAACCACATTTGCATCTCTGACAGGATAGCCATCAGGATCGGTCACTGTCATATTCACATCGATATTGAAAGAATCGGCATTTGACGAGTCGATCATAACAGTGTTGCCTGATACCGGGCTAGTACCATTCTCCCCTGAATGGATAATATTCACGGACATATTCTTCGTAGGCGGAGGAATTATTGCCACAAGTGCCGCAAGGGCAACCATACCAACCACCAGCATTACAACAATATTGATAGGAAGCTCAATGGCCCTATCATCATTGAACAGTTTTTCAAAATTGGTCAAAAAATCACCAGATGCTAACAAAAAATACATTGAATATAAATTTATTGATTTGTTACTGATTTTTTATATTGTGTCATGAATAATTTTGATCTATTAGCATAGAATATCCAATATCAAGCCAACTGGCCAGCAGATAATGCTCAAACCAGCAAGATCGACATACATGTATGATAATCGTTACATTCATGTAGCAAAACCATTCTTTAATTCTCACATGAAAAGGATTGTTATCATCGACTACGGGCTTGGTAACCTGAGAAGTGTCCGCAAAGGACTGGAATACGCAGGTGCCGACGTACTCATATCAAGTGACCCTGAAGATATTAAAAACGCTGACGGAGTCATCCTTCCGGGAGTTGGCGCATTCAGGGACGCAATGAAGAATATAGAGAAAGTAAAAAGCACCATTGATGAATATGTTGCAACAGGTAAGCCAATGCTTGGAATTTGCCTGGGACAGCAGATGATGATGACCACATCAGAGGAAGGCAGCCTTACAGATGGTCTTGACCTTGTAAGGGGAAAAGTACTGAGGTTCCCGCATTCCGATCTCAAAGTCCCTCACATGGGATGGAACTCCATCAGAATTACACAGCAACATCCTCTTTTTAAAGACATACCTGATGGTTCATTTTTTTACTTTGTACACTCATATTATGTAGATACAAGTGAAAAGAATACACTACTTTCCTGTGAATATGGAACTGACTTTGCAGCCGCCGTCGTAAACGATGCAGGAAATGTAATAGGAACTCAGTTCCACCCTGAAAAAAGCGGTGATGTGGGGCTTAAGATACTGAAAAATTTTGTTGCTATGTGCCAGGGATGATAACATGGATATCGAAGGCTATGCAAAAAAGGGGCTCAGGAAAAATGAGCCTGAACTGGAAAAAAAACTCACCACCAGAATACTGGAAGTAAAGGACACGGATCCCGAACACGCCCGTAAACTTGCACAGGCAACCCTAACAGAAGCCAGAGCAACCCTTGAACTGGAGGGGGATGTACTGGAACCCACTGTATCAGGCGTGACAATGGGGGATTTCGGGGTCGGATCCAGGGGACTTGGTGATTTTTACACCCACGAGAAAATAGCAGAAGTAATAGGAAAAACAAAGGCAATCGTAGATACCACACACCTTGACGATTCAGGAGTTATCAAAACCGACGGAGGAGAATATATCATCCTCACAGTTGACGGAATGCATTCCAGACTCAGTGATTACTCATTCCTTGCCGGATTCCATGTTGCAAGGGCAGCTCTCCGTGATATATATGTCATGGGTGCAAGACCCGTGGCAATGCTCTCAGACATCCATGTAGCCGATGACGGAGATGTGGGCAAGATATTTGACCATATTGCAGGCATAACCGCAGTTTCTGAACTTTCGGGAATCCCTCTCATTACCGGAAGCACTCTGAGGATAGGTGGTGACATGGTGATCGGAGAACGCATGACCGGAGGTGTGGGAGCTGTTGGAGTAGCTACAGACCTTACGTCCAGAGAGCAGACCCGGGTCGGTGATGTCATACTCATGACAGAGGGGGCCGGTGGAGGAACTGTTTCCACAACCGCACTGTACTATGGGATGCACGATGTAGTGGATGAAACCATCAACATAAAATTCCTTGAGGCATGTGAAAAACTACTTGATTCAGGTCTTGTAAAACACATCCATGCAATGACAGATGTCACAAACGGCGGAATCCGGGGGGATGCAAAGGAAATATCAAGAACCGCAGGTGTGAAACTTGTCTTTGAAGAGAAAGAAATGAAAAAACTTGTGAATGCGGTAGTATATGATATGCTTGAATCCCTTGAGATAGACTATCTTGGAGTATCACTCGATGCTTTACTCATCATAGCACCGGAAGAATATGCAGAAGATATTATGAAAACAGTTCGTAGTGCGAATGTTGACATCACGGTCATAGGGAAAGTGGTCGAAGGAACTGGAGCCGAATTGATCATTGACGGTACTGCAAAAGATTTCACACCACGCTTCAGAGAATCTGCATACACACCTATCAAAAAGATGATAGGTGATGAAAATCCACGAGACTTTGATGAGATGAAAAAAGCTATTGATAATGCAGCGATCAAAGCGACTGAAAAGAAAAGTCGTGTAATAGAAATGGTGAAAAGAAAATAGAAACTTTTCAGATTTCATTTCTATTACTCATCCTTTTATTTTAATATAAATAACTACTGTTCTATTTTCTCTTCATCCTTCTGTTTTTCGACCACAAGCACAACACCGTCTTTTTCGATGATTTTAACCTTATCCCCTTTTTCGATGGTCTCCGAAGAACGTGCCTTCCAGTACTGTCCACGATGAAGAATGTAACCCTCCAGGCCATTTCCGATGGGTTCGGTAGCCCTTCCGGTATCACCAACAAGTTCTCCGAAAAGCGGCCTTTTTCTTCTCACTTCGAACACTTTATAGACCACGAATATCAGGAAAAGACCAAGAATAATAGTAGGTGTGGATACCGAAATAATAAGTGTCCTCTGGAATTCCGCCGGAGTGTAGTTGCGCGGGAAATCCGTAGGAGCAAGTAATACGCTACCTGCAATTATACACACAAAACCCGCGATACCGAAAACCCCGAAACCCGGAGCCTGGAATTCAAGTATCATAAGCAGTACACCGACAATTATCAGGAACAATGCACCGATATTCACATCAAAACCAGTACCTATGAGTCCCAGAGCTATGGCAACTATACCGAAAAGTTCAGCACCGAAACCCGGATTGGAAATTCCGAGGATCACTGCATAAACACCAAGAAGCAAAAGCAGAGACGACACTATGGGGTTTGATATTATGTTCAGGAACGAAAGTCTCAGGGATGGTTCATAAAAGGTAATATCAGCACCATCCGTATTGAGAACACTGCCCTTTACCTCTTCACCATCCACCTGTGACATCAGGTCATCAAGATCAGAGGCAACATATTCAATAACATCATATTTAAGGGCCGTATCTGCATCAAGGTTAAGGTTTTCTGTAATGAACTGTTCTGCAGCGGTCTGGTTTCGATCATATTTCCTGGCATTCTCAGTTGCCCTTTTAACAAGAGCATTAATTATCTTTGCATCTTCAACAGGTTCACTACCTCCGGTTGTCACAGTAACCGGTTGAGCCGAGCCTATAACAGTATAGGGTGCCATTGCTGCAATATCCGTACTTATCAGGATCAGGGTACCTGCCGACCAGGCCTTTGTGCCTTCTGGATAAACATAGCCTATCACAGGAACATCTGTTGCAGATATCTGTTCTATTATGTTAAGCGTTTCATCAAGACCTCCACCCGGAGTATTGAGAGTGATCACCAGAGCTTCATAGTTATCATTCTCAGCAAAGGCTATTGCGTCCTCAACAATATCATCAGATACCGGAGTAATGGAATCCGAGACCTCAAGCACAAGAACTTTACGGTCATTGGCTGCGCAGCTCAGACCTGATAACTGAGACAAAAATAATATCAAAAAAAGAAAAATGCTCAGGTATGACCTGAACTTATGTTTCATATTCCCTCCGTTCATTCCTTGTTTGAAAAGGCCTTTGACATCGCTACTATATCTGCAATATCATCTGAACCAGAACTGGATACAACTATCATGTTCCTTTCCCGTGCAATTTCAGCGTAGGTCTGCAATTCCCTGAGTTTGATGGCAACAGGTACTTCTGCATACATGCGTGCAGCATCTTTCATTTTAGTAGCAGCAATGAACTCACCATCTGCAAGTATGATACGGGAGCGCTTCTCACGTTCAGCCTCCGCCTGCTTTGCAATCGCACGTTGCATGGCATCGTCAATACTGACATCCCTTAAAGTCACACTTGTGACCTTGATCCCCCAGGGATCGGTTGAGACGTCAAGTAGCTCCTGGATGCTTTTGTTGATATCATCTCTTTTTGAGAGCACGTCATCAAGATCGATCTGACCAATAACATCACGCAGCGTTGTCTGTGAAAGCATAGCCGTTGCATACTTGAAGTTCTCAACCTCATTAACAGCTTTTGAAGGTTCAATTACCTGATAATAGACCACCGCATCAACAGCAACTGTTACATTATCCCTTGTGATTACTGCCTGTTTGGGTACATCAATAGTGACAACACGCAGGTCAACCTTCACAACAGAATCGATAATAGGAATTATCAGGAACAGACCAGGTCCTTTTACACCACTTAGCCTTCCAAGACGGAAGATAACCACACGCTCATATTCATTGACTATCTTGATTGCTTTTGACAGAATCAGAACTAACACAATAGCTAAAGGTAAAATAAAATCTATTAATTCCGTATAACCACTCTCCTAGAGAAACTTATGTAAATATATATAAAGGAATTGATTATTAAAAAGATACCGGTCTCTGTTAGCGTGTTGAGCCAATCAAAAAAAGCACAGTGAGTTTATAGAAGGTTGGGTCTGATTTCTTGTTGAGGGGATGTACACGAAAGTATGAAAGCAAGCTGTTATTATTGAAATAACATTTCAGACCCACCAAATAACAGAACTCATTTATTATTTATTAATGTGATTGATTTTGATGTTAATTATTTCAAACAATGTTAAAAAAACGCTATCTGATAATAGATATACAAGTATAATATATAAATAAACAATATTTCTTTAATCTGCATGCAAGCAAAAACATAAATCCAACGTACACTATCTAACACTAGATACAATGAGCGAGAAATGTATAGAGTGCAACGGTAAAGGCTATAGTGTCACCGGCACTGATAAATGTCCCGAATGCAAAGGAAGCGGGAAATCCAAATCCGTAGACCTGATGAAGCTTTCAGAGAAGGATATGGCAGATTTTTTAAAAAACGGTTCTGTCTGCAGTAACTGTGGGGGAAGCGGAGAGATAGAGATAAAAGATAAATGTACAGCCTGTTCCGGAAAAGGTGCTTTTTATAAATGTAAAGTATGCGGAGCAAGTATAGATGGATTGTATGAAGGTGAAGAGGTATGTCCCGCCTGTGCCAGAAAACAGATAGTCTATAAACTTGACAACTCCTGCACCATTGATGAAATGGAAGTGGGGAAAATGTATCATTCCACAGTCAGGAACATCGCTGATTTCGGCGTGTTCGTTGATCTTAACTCAAACCTGAGAGGTCTGATACATTCCAGTAACATGAAAGGTTCGTTAGACGTTGGAGAAGCTGTGATCGTCAACCTCAAAGAAATCAAATCCAAAGGAAAAATGGACCTGGTACCACATAAGATTAAAGAATACCAGACCATAGAACTTGAAAAGAACCTGCCTGTAAAGCTTGCAAGTGAAGTATCCAAAATGGTCGGTAAGACTGTAAGAGTAGAAGGAGAGGTAATTCAGGTCAAACAAACCGCAGGACCTACCATATTCACCATTGCAGATGAAACTGGCCAGATATCGGGTGCTGCCTTTGAAAGTGCGGGTGAGAGAGCTTATCCTGGAATTGTTTCGGATATGATAGTAGCAGCTACCGGGGAGATAACATCCAGAGGCGATAGTGTTCAGCTGGAAATACAGAGCATGAAACGCCTCACAGGTCCAAAGGAAGCGGAGATACTCAGACGAATTGAAGCTGCCATCGACAAAAGAGCAGAACCGTATGAAATAGAGTACATGGTCGAGAGTGAGGTACTCGAGAAACTCAGGCCCGCCATGAAAAAAGTTGCAAAGGAGATCAGGAAAGCAATCATAAAATCAACACCGATACTATTGCGCCACCATGCAGATGCTGATGGAATGACCGCAGGACTGGCAATAGAAAAGGCCATCATTCCTCTCATAAAAGAAGTGAACGGACAGGACGGAGAGTATTACTTCTACAAACGAGCACCGTCAAAAGCACCATTCTATGAGGTAACAGATGTTGTTCGTGACATAAGTTTCGCCCTGGAAGATATTGCAAGACATGGACAGAAGATGCCCCTTGTTGTCAGTGTGGACAATGGTTCCACCCTGGAAGACGTACCTGCAATGAAACAGGCAAGAGTATACGGCATCCAGATGATAGTTGTCGATCACCATCATCCTGACGAGGAAGTTGATGAATACCTCTTAGCCCATGTTAATCCAGCACATGTAGGGGGTGATTTCGGAATGACAGCAGGTATGCTCTGTACAGAGGTCGCACGCATGATAAATATTGATGTAGAGAAGGAGATAAAACATCTTCCTGCTGTGGCTGCTGTAGGTGATCGTTCAGATGCGGAAGAAGCGGAGAAATACATAGAAATGGTGTCCGACAGGTACACTCTTCAGGATCTGAAAGATATTGCCCTTGCACTTGATTTCGAGGCGTACTGGCTGAAGTTCAATAACGGAAAAGGTATCCTTGACGACATACTTGACTTCGGGGACCACACGATCCACAGGAATCTTGTGAAACTGCTTTGCGAACAGGCAAACGAGATGATATCAGAACAGATAGATGTATGTATGTCCCATGTTAAGTCCCAGGACCTGCCCAATGGAGCCATTCTGAATGTTCTGGACGTTGAGAACTACGCACACAAGTTCACATTCCCACCACCAGGAAAGACATCGGGCGAGGTGCACGACAGGCTGTGTAAGAAGTATGAAGGAAAGCCGGTAATAACAATAGGTTTCGGACCTGATTTTGCAGTTATCCGCTCAAAAGGTGTAAAGATGAACATACCCCGCATGGTCAGGGAGCTCCATGAAGAAGTAAAAGGTGGTGGAGTGAACGGCGGAGGACATCTGGTAGTAGGAAGTATCAAGTTCGTAGAAGGTATGCGAACAGAAGTGCTTTCTAAACTCGTAGAGAAAATAGGTGCCGTAGGAGTGGAATAACTCCTACTGATATTATTTTATTATTCTACTTTCAGTCCACACGTACAATACGTACAAGAGCATGTACAGGGACTTCAGATATGGATTCTGAACCGGTCTTATCCACAAGTACCGTTATAGCCACTGGTTTTGCACCGGAACTTCTTAGTTGGTTGATAACATCTTTCATTGTGTTACCGGTGGTGATCACATCGTCCACTATGACACACTTCTTACCTTTGATACCTGCAAAATTCCTGCTGAAAGCTCCCTGCAATCTTGATTCATCATGTTGCTCATTGTAAGCATGATATACTGAAAGCTCGGTGTTGAGCTCTTCTGCTATGAGACTTGCAATAGGTACCCCACTCAGACCTATACCAACTACCAGATCTATGTCGGTTCCTGTGCTTTCAACTGTGTCCATTACCATATCACACATAGCAATACTGATGTGGTGCATTCTGTACGCACTCTTACCAATGCTGCTCCAGTTAACAGAAATATCTTTAGGTGCCGGAGGTACTTCTTCCTTTTTCGCACGGGTCAAAAGCCACGTGACCGTCTCCCGGGAAACGTTGAGTTCATCTGCAATTTGCCTTGTAACAAGACCATTAGCCTGCAATTCAAGGGCCTTTTGGATCAATTTTTCAATATTCTTCATGTGAATCCCGCATATTATCTTTAACTTTATCTGTTATATAACAACAGAGATGTTATATTTTTCTTTTACGCCTTTTCTTAAGTGAAGAACCACATACAGGACATATATCACCACTTTCAAAACGCCTTCTACATCCCACACATTCCTTTTGCCATACAAGCACATCCTTGATCTTTTTCTGGACCACGGACCTGACCTTTATACCCATTGCCCTGGCAACATTCTGCACTGCATAGTCATCTGTCATAAGTATGGAAATGCCTTTGTATTCCAGTGCTTTGGCAAGTATATCAAGATCCGTGGAAGATAGTTCCTCAATATCCTTTGTATGTTTTGCTGTTTTCAGGACATCTTCACGACAGTCAGCATCCGGAATTTCCACACGTGCACCGTTCTCACGGGCAAGTTCAAAGCGCATGGATGCTTCATTACTTTTCAGTTCATCTGTCACAGAAGGGATGGTTATGATCCGGTAAGCTTCAATCCCTGTCCCCATTATAAAGACTGCAGAATCGGCAATATAGTATTCCATAATAGCACCTGATACTTTCTGAATATAGATAACTCTTTTTCAGCCAAAGAATAAGTTTTTTTGCGCTGCCCGGCAAAGCCAACAGATAAGTACAATTGAAGATATTCAGAATTAAAGACTACAGGCCTGATAAAATGGACATCTCAAAAGCTAAAGATATCATCATTGACTTCATCAGGGAAAAAACAACTGAAGCAGGTGTAAAAACAGCAATTGTTGGGATCAGCGGAGGTATCGATTCCGCCCTGACAGCTTATCTGACAGTTGAAGCAATAGGTAAGGATAATGTGCTTGGCATACATATGCCTGAACTTAAGCTCACACCTGCAGAGGATGTACTTGATGCCACCGAAGTTGCAAGCAGGCTTGGGATCGAATTCAGGACTTTGGACATTTCGGAGATACTTGCCGGATACATGAATACAATTCCCGAAAGCTGCAAATCAAATTCACATGCAGATGGTAACCTCAAAGCAAGAATACGTATGTCAGTACTATATTATTACGCGAACATAATGCCAGGAATGGTCATAGGTACCGGAAACAAGACCGAGATACTGCTCGGATATTTCACAAAATACGGCGATGGCGGAGTTGACATTGAACCTATTGGTGACCTATACAAAACAGAGGTCAGGGAAATGGCAAGGATGATAGGGATTCCGGAAGATATAATAAATAAAGCTCCTTCTGCCAGACTGTGGCCAGATCAGACCGATGAGGAAGAACTCGGGATCACATATGAACTGGTTGACAGGTTCCTCTCTCTGCTGCTTGAAGGAGAAAGTCCCCAGGTTGCACAGAACACCCTTGGTCTTACAGTCAAACAGAGGGATTCGGTCTTAAAAAGGATTAACGCGAACCTGCATAAACAAAAAGCACCTGCTATTGCAGATTTGAAAAGCCTCAGGTAAATTAAGTTTGGCCAAAGGCCCGTATCCTCTCCGAATTATATAATAACCAGGATCATAAGAAGATTATCTGGAAGGAAATACAGGAATATCCTCTTCTTCAAATCTAAGAAGCTGTTTTGCAAGATGGCGTCTGGCACATGGAGGAACTTCATAAAAACCACATGTTACGTCCCTTTTAACTTCAAATCTTTCGGCGAACATAGAACTTGTCCCGCATTTCCTGCAACGATAGCCCTGTCCGGAACCAGCTGATTTCATTCTCTTACCACATAAAGGACATGGGGGATTGCGAACCTCATACTTCGATACAAGACCGACTATTTTCATCTTTTCAATATTCACGGTTCTTTCGGTAACACTGCCATAAACAACAACCCTGTCACCGGGAATGAGATTTCGTACCAGATCCCTGAAGTTCTTTGTGGGCTCGAATGCAGCACAATCAATAATACCCCCTTTGATATCTTTAAGAGAGAATATAGTGTGACCGCCCCTTATAGTAACAGGCTCTGAAAAAACATTTCCTTCAAGAATATAAGAATGCATTTCTTCAATATCACTTATCTCTGACACAGGGATCAGATGCATATCAGTACCCTGATTCGTTCTGAAAATACATATACGGTCAACAGGTTCTGAACTTATAAAAGAGGCAGCTCTTTCCACCGATGGAGCGTCTTTTCCTCTGATACCATAAAGTACCGGATCACCAGAGTGAGGAACACAAACTATCGTATTATTCTTTATATCTACAGTATCCCAGGTATCAGGATATGTTTGTCTGTCCGCTTCAAAGACAGAAGGCTCATCTACCGAACGACATGTACACCAGCTATCCATTTTCCTGTATGCAATATATTCATAAGTGTGATCCCACCGGGAATCAAGCATTGCACCACATGCGGAAAGTGCACCAATGAGACCACGTCCGTTCTTGAATATCCTATAATTAATAGACAGTTCTGATGCCAGTTCTTTTGCTTCACCTATTGTAATGACATCCTTTACAGCCTGTCTGAAGAAATCACTGAGCTTATCTTTAGCATCACCAAATCTGTCCTCTGTTAGAAATACAATACCAGGATTGGTATTCTCATTATCAAGACATGCCATGGAACCAACTTTTCCGGCTACATGGTCCTCTATTCTTTCAGGGTCCCCACATTCCACCAGCAGAGCGACCGCCGCATTCCCGCGGGTCTTATATGGAATAGTAGGATTTAGGCGGACAAGTATAGGTTCGGATATTAATTTTGCAAATGATCGTAGTTCATCTTTTAAAAGGGCACAGAGATATGTGGTGCACATACCCTCTCTGGAATCCGTGTCATCCATGCCGATTATCATTTTGGTGTATTCACAACTCATTGGACCAATAGCACATATCCCTGATCATTGTTAAATGATTCCTATTAAAGAAGATCAGATTTTATCTCCTTCAATGATCGGAAGAAAAACATGTATTTCTGTCCCTTTGTCTTCTTCACTTACAGCCCTGATAGAGCCGCCATGTGCTTCTACTATGCTTTTGCACAGGTACAGACCAAGCCCATTGCCACCATAGCGCCGGGTAAGAGATCCGTCTGCCTGATAAAAACGTTTGAAGATATATGGCATCTCATTCTCTGATATGCCTATACCGGTATCTTTTACAATAATATGGATATTCCATTTCTCCCGGGAAGCAAAAATAGTTACCGAGCCTTCCGGAGGAGTGAATTTAAAAGCATTCTCGATGATATGGAAAAACACCTGTTCCAGATAGGTTGTGTTTCCACATATAAAAGGAAGAGAGTTATTATATTCCCTGTAAAGAGCAGGAGTATTCTCATCAGAAAAAGAGTTCAGGTCATCTGTGACCTTATCCAGTAAATCATTGATGCTTATTGAATCCAGGTGATATTGTATGTTTCCCGAGCGGATGCTCTGCATGTATAATAATGAGTCTATTAATTTCTGCAACCTTTCAGCATTATGCAAAACAACTCCAACACTTTTCTTTTGTTCTTGATCCAGTTTCCCGAGATGACCTTCGAAAAGAAGTTCACTATATCCCTTTATAGGGATAAGAGGTGTTTTTAGCTCGTGGGTAATGTTAGCCATGAACTCGTCTTTCATTCGATCCAGAGACTCAAGTTCCCTGTTATTCTTTGCAAGTTCGTCTGCATATTTTTTTATTCTCTCTTCACTTTCTTTCCTTTCTATGAGCTTCCAGGTACCTTCCATAAGAAGAGTTATCTGTCTTATATCAGAACTATTGTAATCATCATCTTTATTTCCCACTCCTGCAAGCATTACTATCCTGTCATCATTGAAAACAGGAATACCAAGATGATTATAAACAGTCACATGGCCTTTCGGAAAACCTTTTTTTGAAGGCAGATCCACAGAATAATCATTTGTAATCACAGGTTTTCTTTGTCTTATCGGCTCTCCCCAGTGTCCCATTTCTTCAAAATGATAAGTTTTTCTTATAAGTTCAACACGACAAAGATCCATTGATGCTCTTGACCATGCATATATATTCACTGTTGCTTCATCCTCATTAACAAAACCAATATAACCGATCTTACTTTCAGTCAGTTCCACGCCCTTCTCCAGAGAAAAATTAAGGATATCGTTCATAGTGGAACCAGAGAATTGGTTTAATTCTACAAGGGCTTCTAGTCTTGATTCATCAAGCATGAGTGCTTTTTCCGCTTTTTTGATACGGGTTACATCTTCACCGGAAATAAGAACACCCTGAAAATCATCTTTATCGTCTCTAAATGCAACTGCATTCCATGAAAAGGTCTTGATGCAACCGTCAGCCATTCTAACGGGGACTTCAAGATCATTAACATGATCGATCTCATCTGAAACGAAACTGTCCCATAAGCCAAGTAATTCAGACCTGGAATCCTCAGGAACCATTTTTTCAAACCACTGATCTCCCGATAAATGTTTCTCTTCATAACCTGTCAGCTGAAGTGTATGGCTATTTACAAACGATACTTTGCCTTCGGAATCCAGAATAATAACAGGTATTGCCAGTATATCCAGCATATTATCTTTTTTTTCCTTATTCCGCATCGCTCTATGGTCAGGGCGGACTGGGATATAACCTGTTTTTGAAAGGGTCAGACCAAATAAAAGAAAAAATATCACTATCAATAAACTCTTGTAGATCTTATACAAAGGAAATTCCATGATGAGATTATAAAATGAAAAAGAGCCTGAAATAAAAAAATGATCTAAGGATGAATCAATTAGCCACAGAGATAAACCAAGAAAAAAAGAGATTAAGACTATTCTTGCATCTGTTAGCTCTATCCTGTTAAACATGGCTATCAATTAACTCCAAAATTATCGTGATCGTTTCTTATTCTGAAGTATGATATTCATATTCTCACCAGGCAGATTTCCAATAAGTGTGATAAATATTGACTTTGTATATACAACAGTATTTCTGCACATCAGATAAATAATTTACTCGCTAAATATACAGATAGCGCAAAATAAAACACACGTATGAAAAATTCAAAATACAATCCTGGATAAGTATATATAGATGTGCAAACAATGCCTATTTAGTCATGACAAAAGAGATACTGGTGCATCAGATCATTGATGTATTACAGCAAGCAGGCTTCATGGTATCAAAACGTTGCAATATAAGACCAAGGAGCTTTGACCTTGCAGCAAGGAAAAACGATACGCTTATCTTTTGTAAAGTATTGTACAATATTGACGGACTGAATGAGGAAACCGCAAGAGAGATGAAAAGTCTTGCTCGTTATCTCGAAGGGACAGCAATCCTCATCGGAGCAAAAACAAGGGATCAGATGCTTGAGGACAGCGTAGTGTATATGCGTTATGATATTCCTGCTGTCAGTGTACAGACCCTTTATGATTATTTTGTCGAAAATATACCACCTCTTGTATCGGCTGCACCCGGAGGACTTTATGTTTCAATAGACGGACATGTCCTTAAAGAAGCACGCAAAAGGACCGAGATGTCACTGGGAACACTTGCAAATGAACTTGGCGTCTCCAGAAGAACCATAAGTAAATACGAAGAAGGAGGGATGGATGCCTCAATAGAGATCGTTCTCCATCTGGAGGATCTTCTGGACGTTGCCATTGCTAAATCAATTGATATTCTTCATTGTTTTGAGAAAGAGACAAATGCAAAAAATTCTCAGGAAAAAATACCTCAAATACAACCTGATGATGGAATCCTGAGCATGCTATACACCCTGGGTTATCAGGTGATGTCTACAAGTCAGGCACCATTCAAGGCCATATCCAGGGATACATCCGATACACTATTAACAGGTGTGAGTACCTACAGTAGTGCAATGATAAAACGTGCAGATCTGATGAGCAGCATATCATGCGTTACAAGGACAAAATCAGTATATATCATAAAAGGCGGCCAGCTAAGGTCAGAAACTGTTGAGAACACTGTCCTTATCGAAAAGAACGAACTTGACAAACTCTCAGGAACCGAGGAGCTTGCAGAGCTCATCGAAGAGAGAACAAAAAAACATAATATCAATATTTGATGTGCTTCTTCTTATAAACAGAGTACATTTATATTAGCTGTGCATGCAGTAAATCAAAACGCTAATATACAGATATATCTTTTAGAACCTACAATGACAACTAACATCGCAGTACTTGTTTCAGGAAGAGGTTCGAATCTCCAGTCAATAATAGATAATATAGAGAACCGCTACATTCAGGATGCAAAGATTTCTGTCGTTATCAGCGATGTTGGAGATGCCTATGCACTTGAACGTGCCAGAAATCATGGTATTTGCGATGTATTCATAGATCCTTCCGATCATCCTGGTAAAAAGGAATATGAGAATGAGATAATGAAAGTTCTTGAGGACAATGATGTTGACCTGGTTCTTCTTGCGGGTTATATGCGTCTTATCGGGAAAGATCTAATTAAATCATATCGCAACAGGATAATAAACATCCATCCCGCACTGCTTCCTTCTTTTAAAGGACTTCACGCACAACAGCAGGCTTTTGATTACGGAGTGAAGGTCAGTGGATGTACAGTCCATTTCGTAGACGAAGGGATGGATACAGGCCCCATAATTATACAGAAATGTGTACCTGTACTTGAGGATGACACGGTTGAAACCCTTGCAAACCGTATACTTGAACAGGAACACAGGATCTTCCCTGAAGCAGTCAAATTATTCGTTGAGGGTAAGCTTAAAGTGGAAGGTCGGATTGTAGTACACAGAAATTAACCCATACTAACCAATAATACCCTGACCACCAGGGACATAACAGCTACTGATATCGAATTAATGGTTGATAACAATGTCTTACATTTCAGAAATAGACCCGGATATTGCAGAGGCCTTAAGGCTTGAGGCAAATCGTCAGGATTACAAACTGAACCTGATAGCATCAGAGAACTATGTAAGCCGTGCCGTAATGGAAGCACAGGGCTCTGTCATGACAAACAAATACGCAGAAGGATATTCAGGAAAACGGTACTATGGAGGTTGCGAATATGTGGACGTTGCAGAGGATCTGGCCATTGAAAGGGCAAAGGAGATCTTTGGTGCAGAACATATAAACGTGCAGCCACACTCAGGTTCCGGTGCCAATATGGCATGTTATTTCTCAGTCCTTGAACCCGGAGATACCATCATGTCAATGGATCTCACACACGGAGGACACCTTTCACACGGAAGCCCTGTAAATTTTGCAGGACAACTCTATAATATAGTACCATATGGCGTTGACAAAGAGACAGAAGCTCTTGACTACGATGCACTCATGGAAATGGCAATGGAGAACAAACCACAGATGATCGTTTGTGGTGCTTCAGCATACTCCAAAACTCTTGATTTTAAAGCATTCAGGGATATTGCAGATGAAGTGGGTGCTTATCTGTTAGCTGATATAGCACATATTGCAGGTCTTGTAGCCGCAGGTGCACATCCAAGCCCGGTACCTTACGCTGATTTTGTTACAACCACAACTCACAAAACACTCAGAGGACCAAGGGGAGGAATGGTAATGTGCAAAGAAGAACTTGCAAAGGACCTGAACAGATCAGTTTTCCCCGGAATTCAGGGCGGACCTCTGATGCATGTAATAGCAGCAAAAGCTGTTGCATTCAAGGAAGCAATGGGTGAAAAGTTCAAGTCAGACCAGTTCCAGACAGTGAAAAATGCAGGAGTACTTGCAAAAGAACTTCAAAACAGAGAGTTTGACATTGTTTCCGGCGGTACTGATAACCATGTCATGCTCCTTAACCTTAACAAATTCGATATCACAGGAAAAGACGCAGAAGCTGCAATGAGCAGGGCAGGCATCGTACTTAACAAGAACACCATCCCATTCGAAACAAGAAGTCCTTTCATCACAAGCGGAATAAGGATCGGTACCCCTGCTGCAACAACAAGAGGAATGAAGGAAGAACAGATGAAGGAGATCGCAGGATACATTACAGATGTTATTAACAATCTCGATAACGATGCGGTCCTTAATAGCGTAAACTCAGATATTGAGCAGCTGTGCAGCGGATTTCCAGTCTACAAATAAAAAAAGCAGGTCCTGTATAGAAAACTAAACAGGTGTTTGCACAATGGCAGAAGAGAACTACGATTCCAGGAAAATAGATGGCAGAAAGCTTTCAAAGAAAGTGGAAGAAAAGGTAAAGCAGGGAGTTGACGAGCTTAAGGCTGAAAAGGGAATCACACCTGGACTTGCAACCATACTTGTAGGCGAGGATCCTGCTTCAAAACTGTATGTACGCCTCAAACACAAGGCATGTGACAGGGTAGGCATCCACGCAGAGGACCACTACATGCCCGAACCCACCACACAGGAAGAACTCATGCAGCGCATCCGGGAACTCAACTCAAGAAAAGACATACATGGAATCCTCCTCCAGCTGCCACTGCCAGAACATCTGGATGACAAAGCCGCAATGCTTGCCATTGACCCTGAAAAGGATGCAGACGGATTCCATCCGTACAATATGGGAAAGCTCCTGATAGGCGATGAGGGGCTTGTACCATGTACCCCAAAAGGTGTTATCAGGGCACTGGAAGAATACGATGTTGATGTTCAGGGAAAACATGCAGTCGTTGTCGGACACAGCAATGTTGTTGGAAAGCCTATGGCTGCAATGCTTATAAACAGAAATGCAACGGTTTCCGTGTGTCACGTTTTCACCGATGACCTGAAAAAGTTCACCATGGAAGCTGATATCCTTGTAGTTGGGACCGGTGTGAAACACCTGATCAAAGCAGACATGATAAAGGAGGGTGCGGTTATCTTTGACGTAGGTATCACCGAGGAAGAAGGGAAAGTCTACGGTGACGTTGATTACGACAATGTTGTGAGGAAAGCATCACTTATCACTCCTGTCCCGGGTGGAGTAGGTCCCATGACCATAGCAATTCTAATGGAACATGTGCTTATGGCAGCTAAGGACAACTGATAAGCATATTTATATTTTATAAAGAAAATACTATTTTTATCTTTACTCCGATCAAATAAACCTTGATTAATATCACCAGGTTGAATAATGGTTATTGATGTAGACATTTGCGGCTTGAAAGTTGGTGATGAACATCCTGTAAGACTTATGGGTGTCATCAACCTCAGCAAAGAATCCTTTTACAAAGGCTCTGTTGTAGATAACGATTCTCTTCTTGATGTGGCACAAAAGATGAGTGATGATGGCGCAGCCATAATTGATATCGGTGCACGTTCCACATGGCCACTTGCAAAACCGGTTATCAATAAGGAAGAAGAACTTGCTCGCATGATCCCTGCACTGGACATTCTGAATGACAACGTGGATGCACTTATTTCCGTAGATACGGTTTATTCCAACGTTGCAGAAGAATCCCTGAAACATGGTGCAGACATAATCAATGATGTATCCGGATTTACTACCAACCCTCAAATGATCGATATAATGGCGGACTATGATTGTCCTGCTGTAGTCATGGCATCTGAGAAAATTCCCGGAGACCCCATCGGCATGGATGCGATCATGAGATCTCTGGCAAATATTATTGACAGGGTTGAAGCAAAGGAAATAGATGCAGACAAACTGATACTTGATCCTGCAATAGGAAAATGGACCCCTGAAAAAGACCCTGTATTTGATTTTGAGACTATTGACCAGTTCGAGAGCCTGAAAGTCTTTGGTAAACCACTTCTTGCAGCCATATCAAGAAAATCATGCATTGATGCAGTGCTGCACAAGCCTGCAAGTGAAAGACTATACGGAAGTCTTGCTGCAACGGCACTAGTGGTCCATAAAGGTGCTCACATAATAAGGACACATGATATTCCGGAGACTAAAGACGTTGTAGAAGTTGCAAATGCAATCAGAAAACGAGATTCTTCCGTAAGATCCAGAGATTCTGAAGTCAGCCTCATAGACATTACCCATCCGGATGATGCTGAATATTTAATGAAAAGTATGAATGTTACAGACACCGGTGCAAAGGTCATGAAAAAGAAGACCGTGAGCAAGGTTATACGAGTGAACAATATCAGCACCACCGAAGCTCTGATAATCAAACAGGAGATACTTGCAAGGGGCGGCGATGCAGCCCTTGAGCGTGATGCAGTGTCACACGAAACTGAAAAGACCGATGTGCTAATTATCGGTACTCTGCTGCAATTCGAAAAACTGGTACATAAGCTCGCATATCAGGCACGGAACCTTCCACTCATTGCAGAGATGATAGCTGAAACTCTTGAAAATGACATGGATGTGAAGCATCGTTACCAGAGGGAACTATGATAATCTCATCTGCAAAACCCTTTGAAGAAGTTATTGAACTACTGAAAGACAAAGATGACATCTTTGTTGTTGGGTGTAATGCATGTGCTGCTAAATTGCATGTGGGAGGTGAGCCTGAAGTCCTTGAAATGTGCAAGCGTCTTGAGGACGAGGGGAAGAATATAGTCGGATGGGTCATCCCGAGTGCTGCCTGTAGTGTTGCATCCTTTGATTCACTTGTTGAAAAGAATACTGCCATAAATGATGCAAAGACTATTCTTGTAATGGCATGTGGAAGCGGGGTTTCTATAATTTCAGGTATAGTTGATGTGCCTGTTTATCCCTCCAATAATACCGAATCGCTTGGCGGACGTTCACAGGGAGAAGTGATACCTGAACTCTGTGCCATGTGCGGAGATTGCAAAATATATTATTTTGGCGGTATATGTCCAAAGGGACAATGCCCGAAGCGGCTTTTGAACGGTCCCTGCGGAGGAGCTGTTGAAGGAAAATGTGAAGTTGATCCTGAAAAGGACTGTGCATGGGAATTAATATTCAACAAAATGGAAAAGAAGGGAAGACTTGACCTTCTTGAAAAGGTATGGACAGTGGAAGAACTAAGTGAATGATTTGTTTTTATTTTAATTATACTGTGATCCTGAATATTCTCTGATATAAGTGAACAATTTTTGGCAACTTCCGCGATGAGTTTAAAAATAGAACCTGCATATTAAGGCTACGATGTCCCTAACCTTCAAAGATAAACTCAAATCAAAAGATTTTCTGATAACCTCAGAGATCAGTCCACCCAAAGGAACTGATCTGAAAGAAGTCATTGAAGATGCAGAGCATATCAGAGAATTGGTTGACGCACTGAATGTCACCGACAACCAGAGAGCTGTTATGCGTATGAGTCCTCTTGCAGTAAGCAGAACTTTACTTGACGCAGGGCATGAAGTGATCATGCAGCTTACCTGCAGGGACAGGAATAGGCTTGCACTTCAGTCCGACCTCCTGGGAGCCTATGCAATGGGGATCAGGAATATCTGTGTCATGACAGGAGACCATACCACAAAAGGAGACCATCCGAAGACAAAACCGGTTTATGATCTGGACTCCGTGCAGCTTCTTTCAATTATAAAGAAAATAAAGAAAGGTTATGACCTTGCAGGCAACAGGATAGACAATCCACCTGATTTTCTAGTTGGTGCTGTTAGCAACATAGATCAATCAAAGAGTGCACAGATGATGAAACTGCGAAAAAAAGCGAAAACAGGAATTGATTTTATCCAGACCCAGGCTGTTTATGACATCGGCAAATTCGAAGTTTTTATGGAATCTATCAGTGATATTGAAGTCCCGGTTATTGCAGGAGTTATCCCGCTGAAGTCTGCAAAAATGGCACGTTTCATGAACCGGAATATTCCGGGTATCAATGTGCCTGATGATATAATAGATACAATGGAAAATACAGAAAAACCTCTTGATGAGGGCATGTCCGTTTGTGCACAAACCATTACCGAACTAAAGAAGCTCTGTCGGGGAACTCATATGATGCCAATCGGAAAACATAATAATATACCAAAAATACTTGAAATGGCCGATATCAGGAAGAAAGACCAATGCTGAAAACGCAGATCGATCATGCAAAAAGTGGCAGTATCACACCTGAGATGCTTGAAGTCGCAAAAAAAGAGGGAATTAAAGAAGAACTTGTCAGGGAAAGAGTAGCAAATGGCAGTCTTGTCATAATGACACGTAAAGGGTGTCCTCCTGTTGCAATTGGAAAAGGAGCAAGCACCAAGATCAACGTGAACCTTGGCACATCATCGGCTTCAATTGATACTGATTCAGAGATAGAGAAAGTGAAAATCGCACAGAAATATGGTGCTGCAACCATCACAGATCTATCCATGGGAGGAGATATCTCATCCATCAGAAAGACCGTATTTGAGAACACTGAACTTCCGGTTACAACTGTTCCCATTTACCAGACGATTGTCGAATGTGGAATGGATAATGTCACCTTTGATGACATCCTTACCTATCTGAAAATACATGTTGAAGAGGGGGTCAGTTCGATACTCATTCATTGTGTTGAAAGGAAAATGCTTGAAAAACTTAAAGGAACCGGCAGGGTAATGGGTATGGTGTCCAAGGGTGGATCATTCACCAGCAGTTTCATGCTTCTCAACGCTTGCGAAAATCCTTTCATAGAACATTTTGATGAAATAATAAGGATACTAAGAGAAAACGACGTTGTACTTTCTCTTGGTAACACTATGAGAAGCGGCTGTGTTCATGACCTGAAAGACGGTGCACAGCTTATGGAAATAGAAACAAACGCTTCCCTTGCAAAAAGAGCAAACGGTATGGGCGTACAGGTGATCATTAATGGCATGGGCGGTCATATCCGGGCATCTGAGATACCGGATTCTGTAAAGATGTACAAAGATGTGGCTGATTTCCCGCTTTTTGTAGCTGGTCCTCTTCCGACTGATATTGCTGTCGGGTACGATCATATTGCAGGAGCTGTGGGTGCCAGTATGGCAAGCGGAGCAGGTGTGGATTATCTATGTTACATAACACCTGCAGAACATCTTTCTCTGCCGGATCCTCAGCAGGTCCGGGAAGGACTTATTGCATTCAGGATAGCAGCACATATAGGAGATTCCATGAAATACGGTTTGGATGAAAGTGATCTTCTGCTTGCCACAAAAAGAGCTGCTTTTGACTGGAAAGGACAGGCTGAGATTGCAATTGATCCTGACAGACCGTCTCAGATGTGTCCTGAAGAAGGACCATGCTCAATGTGCGGAGATTACTGTGCTATAAAGATCATGAAAACTTACCTTACAGAGGAGGATTAATGCAGGCATATTTCCCGTCCTTGCAAATGTTTGGAATAAGAACACCGACCATAAAACCGGGTGACAGCATCTCCAGGATCCTTATCGATTCCCTGGAGGAACAGGGGATGCAATTACAGGACAACGATATCCTCATAATCGCAGAATCACCGCTTGCAACAGCCGAGGGGCGCCTTGTTCGTCTTGATGATATCAATCCCTGTGATAAAGCAAAAAAACTGGCAGATGAGTACCTGCTTGACCCGAGAGAAATGGAACTGATACTTCAGGAATGTGATGAGATATTCGGTGGAGTACCGGGAGCAGCACTTACTATCACAAAAGGTACACTGGCACCTAATGCCGGTATTGATAGCTCGAACGCACCTGAAGGTCATGTTGTTCTTCTTCCGGAAAATTCTCAGGAGAGTGCCGGCAGGATCCGCAGGGAAATAAAAGAACACTGCAAATGTAAAATAGGGGTTATTGTTGGTGACAGTCGTACACAACCCCTGCGTCTTGGCTGTGTTGGAATTGCACTTGGAACTTCCGGAATGGTACCTGTGGAAGATGCCAGAGGAACTCTTGATCTTTTTGGAAAGGAAATGACAATTACCCGAAAAGCTGTAGCTGACAATCTTGTTTCTGCCTCCCAGTTACTGATGGGGGAAGCCGGAGAAAGCGTGCCTGCCGTGCTTATCAGAGGTGCACCTGTTCAGATAGCAGAAGATGATATAGAAATGCCATTGTTCAGCAGGGATGAATGTATGTACTACAGTAATATCAGAAATAATAACAAGAAATGATTTTTGATTTTTCTGAAAACTATAGAATAAAGAGAGTCTATAGAGCAATCATATCTGAATATAGGCCTTATATATCTCATCAATTATATAGCACTCCCTATAAAGAAAAAACATTATTTAACTACATATTTTATTGGTGCAAAGTACTAATGTTCTGAACCTAAAGTCCGACCGATGAACCTTGAAAGAGGTTGGATGATAGTATGATTGAGAAAAGAACAAAATTATTTTTTGCTTTTATTGTAGTAGGGATGCTTGTCCTGGGAAGCGCTGCTTCCGCTCTGGCAGGTAAAACTACAAACAAGTGGAATGATGAAGACGACGATAACGTATATGGATGGCACGATGATGACTACATGTACGGCTGGGAAGATGATGATTACAAATACAGCGATAAATCAAAACAGAAGATCAAAAATGTTATTGTAATGGTACCAGACGGATGCGATCAGGATATCCAGACCCTTGCACGCTGGTACAGTGGAGAAGAGCTCCAGCTTGACAGCATGGTAACCGGAATGGTTTCAACATACATGGCAAACTCTGTTATAACCGGATCTGCTGCAGCAGCAACAGCTTTTGCAACCGGTGAGAAGACCACTGTAAGGTTCGTTGGGGTAGGACCAAGGACCGAAGACCTGCTCACAACCCTTGATGAAGATGAAATGGCTGAACCTTACGCACCAATGGCAACTGTACTTGAAGGAGCAAAGCTGGAAGGTAAAGCAACAGGTCTTATTGCAACATCCCGTATAACCCATGCAACACCTGCTGCCTATGCAGCTCATATCCATGACAGAGGAATGGATAATGAGATAATGGAGCACATGGTATACCAGGATATTGATGTTGTATTTGGCGGAGCAGAACGTCACCTCCTTACAGAAGAGGACGGAGGCAAGCGTACAGATGGTGAAAATCTCACAGAAGTTCTTCTTGAAGAGGGCTATCAGTACGTAACCACAGCAGATGAAATGAAAGAACTCGAATCAGGTAAAGCATGGGGAATGTTCGCATCGAGCCACATGAACTCAGAACTGGGACGTGAAGGAACTGAAGAGCCATCAATCTCAGAGATGACAGACAAAGCAATAGAACTTCTCTCACAGGACAAAGACGGATTCTTCCTTATGGTTGAGGGTAGCCAGGTTGACTGGGCAGGACATGCAAATGACCCTGAATACATGGTCACTGACTTTCTTGCATTCGATGAAGCTGTAGAGGTAGCTGTAGATTTCGCAGAAGAGGATGGACACACATTGGTTATTGTATTCCCTGACCACAATACAGGCGGAATGGCAATAGGAAACTACGACACATCTTATACTGACCTTACAGTCGAAGAGCTCGTGAACCCTCTTAAAGGTGGGGAAGGAACAGTAGAGATCGGATGGACCACAGGCGGACATACAGGCGGAGATGTACCTCTCTGGGCATACGGACCTGAAAAACCAACCGGACTTCTTGACAACACCGAAATTGCAACCTGTGTTGCTGATGCATTCGGCTTCGAGCTTGAAGAAGTAGGTGAAGAGCTGTTCGTAGAGATAAACGATGCTTTCGAAAAAGACGAATGGTCACTGGATACATCAGATGACAAGAACCCGGTTATTGTCATAGACAATGGCAAAGTGGTTGCTGAACTTCCTGTAAGCAAGGACATTCTCAGGATCGACGATACTGAGTATGATCTTGAAGGTATTGTTGTAGCAGCTCCCATGAGCGATGGAAATGAAGAACTCAGTGAAGATGATAAGTTCTACATTCCACAGGAAGCCATCGATGCTTTGAATGATAAGAATTCAAACAAGCGCTACAATAAGTGGTTCAGATAAAAGTAATATTGTAAAGGGATTTTCACCCTTTTTTACTTTTTTTGCAGATTAATTTAAACTTACAACTTTTCTGATTTTTGTATTGATATTATATTTTTTCACTCAAATGAACATCTGTGTATCAAAAAAATATTAATATACTAACATTAGTACTCTAATTCTCTTAACAAAGCTTCCCTTTAAAAGAAATAGTGTAATTCAAGAGAATGAGTATGGGATACCTTGTCAAAGAGCATCGGATCAACCAGAGAGAGCTTAATAAAAAAACATCAAAGCTTACAGGACTTTTAAATTCTATTCCTGATATGGTCTTTTTCAAGGATACTGAAGGAAAATATCTTGGATGTAACCCTTCTTTTGCAGAATTTGTCAATATCCCTGCGGAAAAGATCAAAGGTCAAAATATATATTACAAGAAAAGCTGATGGATTACATGTACGGATAATTGACAACGGCATTGGCAATTCCAGGGAAGAACAAGAAAAACTGTTTCAACCATTCACACAAATAGATAACGGTTTCAATCGCCTTTATGAAGGTACCGGCCTTGGGCTTGCTCTTGTAAGAAAATTTGTAGAACTGCATGATAGAACTATATGGGTGAACAGTGAACCCGAAAAAGGCAGCACTTTTATATATGAAATACCGGTAAATGTAAGAGAAGGTTAACACTAATTGTTTGAAATCTTTATTTTGGAAAACAAATTAATATATGAGTTTATTTGTATATTCCATCCTGCATATAATTTGATTATAGATTTAAAAAAATTATATAGGATAATAACCAAAACAAAATAATATAATACTTACTTTTTACCTATATTAAAACGATAAGTTAATATAGGTTGCCTAGACAAAAATAAGTGAAAGTAATTCAAATGATCTTCTCTCAACTGAGGTATTAAAATTAGCAGAACAAAAAAAATAGAAGTACGCAACCTTGCTAAAGTGTTTGGCAAGAAGCCTCAAAAAGCAATTTCTTTAATTGAGCAAGGGGTTTCAAAACAGGAAGTTTTTGAAAGAACAAAGCAAACAGTCGGTCTCTATAATGTTAATTTTGATGTTTATGAAGGTGAGACTTTTGTACTTATGGGACTCTCTGGTTCGGGAAAATCAACTCTTTTACGCTGTCTGAACCGCCTTATAGAACCCAGTGATGGGCATATCCTCATTGATGGAGATGATATTGCCACCATGACAGATAAGGAACTAACAGAAGCCAGAAGAAAGAAGATGAGTATGGTTTTCCAGAGCTTTGCTCTGCTTCCTCACAGAACTGTTATAGATAACGTTGCTTTCGGACTTGAGATACAAGGTGTACCAAAAAATGAAAGGTATGCTAAAGCTGAGGAAGCTATTGCAAAAGTGGGCCTGAAAGGTCATGAATCAAGTAAAACATCACAGTTAAGTGGTGGAATGCAACAAAGAGTAGGACTTGCACGTGCACTTGCCACAGATCCTGATATAATGCTAATGGATGAAGCTTTCAGTGCACTTGACCCTTTAATAAGATCCGAAATGCAGGATGAATTGATCGCACTTCAGGACAAACTCAAAAAAACAATTGTTTTTGTATCCCATGATCTGGATGAAGCCCTTAAACTGGGAGATCGTATAGCTATCATGAAAGATGGAATGATATCCCAGATAGGAACTGCAGAGGAAATTTTGACAAAACCGGCAGATGACTATGTATCAGAATTCGTTGCCGGTGTTGACAGGACAAAAATACTTACTGCAGATAATGTCATGAAGCGTCCTGATCCGGTCGTATCCATCAACGCAGAGATCACAGTTGCACTGCAACTTATGAAAAAACATGGGATATCATCCATATTCGTAGTGGATCCTGATAAGAAAATAAAGGGTATGTTGTGTGTTGATGATGCTGCTCAGGCAGCTAAGGAAAAGAAGAAGATCAAGGATGTAATGATAACAGATATTCCTATGATAGCTCCTGATATGCCTATAAATGAAATAATACCCATTATGGCAGAGAACGCTTTACCAAAAGCTGTTGTTGATGATAATAAAAAGCTCTTAGGAGTAATAGTCAGAGGTAGCATACTTGGTGCCCTGGCGATGAAGGAGGAGGATTAAAATGCTGTTACCTGAAATACCTGTAGGTGAAGCTGTTGAATCAGGTGTTTACTGGTTGAATGATTATTTCGGTTTTTTGATGGATATATTCAGTACTTTCATTGATTTTCTTATATCCGGATTTAAAGATATACTAATGTTTTTGCCGCCTATTGCATTTATTGTCTTAATTACCGTATTAGTCTACCTTGTATCCAGAAAGAACCTGACACTTGCAATCGGAACTGCAATAGGATTTCTATTAATTGATAACATGAGGCTATGGAGCCTTTCAATGGAAACTATTGCCCTGGTGTTAGCATCTGCACTTGTGGCTCTTATGGTGGGTATTCCTGTGGGAATTCTGGCTGCAAAGAATGAAACGATCTTCCATGTGGTCAAACCAATACTTGACTTTATGCAGACAATGCCTTCTTTTGTATATCTTATTCCCGCAGTTATTTTTTTCGGACTGGGAAATGTCCCCGGACTTGTTGCAACCATCGTGTTTGCAATGCCGCCTGCCATACGTCTTACTAACCTTGGTATACGCCAGGTACCAGTGGAATTAAATGAAGTGGCAACTGCATTTGGTACAACTCCGCTGCAAAAACTGTTTAAAGTAGAACTGCCAGTAGCACTTCCTACAATAATGGCAGGTGTGAACCAGTGTATAATGCTCTCATTATCCATGGTTGTAATTGCGGCCATGATCGGTGCAAGAGGACTTGGATATCAGGTGCTTGTAGGTATTCAGAGAGTAGACATAGGACAGGGATTTGAAGCAGGTCTTGGAATTGTGATAATTGCAATTGTACTTGACAGGCTCACGCAGAATCTTACACCAAAATAATAAAACTTATTAAACCTTACAGCCCAAATGGGCTTTCAATGAATACTCAGTATAGTGATATTTAGAGTAGTGATAAAATGAAAGAAAAAATCAAGTTTTTTTCAGTACTTATAATGCTTGCCATGCTTGTCATGGTAAGCGGATGTACTGATCAGGACACAACCGGAGATAATAATGGAACAGATGAAGCGACCGTAACAAAGGAAGCAAGTATCGGCTATGTTCTCTGGGATGGCGAGATAGCCAGTACCAATGTCATGAAACTTGTCCTTGAGCAGGCAGGTTATGATGTAGAAATAATAGCTGTAGATGCAGGTGCTCTCTACCAGGGTCTTGCCGACAGCCAGTTCGACTTTACAACTTCCGCATGGCTTCCGAAGACCCAGAAGAACTATTGGGAACAGTATGGCGACCAGATAGACAGTGTAGCAGTAAATCTTGAAGACTGTCGTATAGGACTTGTGGTTCCAACATACGTGGACATTGATTCAATTGAAGAACTCAATGAAAATAAGGAACAGTTCAATGGTGAGATCATTGGTATCGACCCTGGAGCCGGAATCATGTCTACAACAGAAACTGCCATAGATGAATATGGTCTGGATTATGAGCTTGTAGCAAGCAGCAGTGCAGGTATGGCAGCTTCCCTTCAGAGTTCAATTGAAGATGAAGAGTGGACCGTTGTAACACTATGGACACCACACTGGACATTCAATAAATTCGATCTGAAATATCTTGATGACCCACAGGGAGTCTATGGTGAAGCAGACCACGTTGAAACCCTGGCAAGACAGGGACTTCAGGAAGATAAGCCTGAACTCTATGGAATAATCAGCAGATTTGAGTGGACACATGATGACATCCAGTCTGTAATGGCAGACCTTGCAGATGGTGTTCCAGAAGAAGAAGCTGCTCAAAAGTGGGTAGATGCAAATCCTGAAAAGGTAAATGAATGGATAGGCGATGCTGCATAAGGAAATTATCCTTATTTCATCCCTATTTCTTTTTTTTAATTAACTAACCTATCATTAGTACAAATATTAGAGGTGATAATTTGAGATCCAAGCTTTTAAAGATATTAATATGTCTAATAGTAGCAAGTACCCTGATCATTTCAGGTTGTACTACACAGGATGCAGAAAATGCAACAGAGGACATAACAGAAGAAGTTACACAGGAACCAGTAGAGATAGGAGTAGTACAGTGGGATGACTCACGTGCTGCTGCAAATGTATTCTTCCAGATCCTCGATGAAGGAGGATACGAATACGAAACTGTTAGCGCAGATCTTGGAGGTCTTTACCAGGCAACAGCACAGGGGGATATAGATGTTCTATTCCATGCATGGTTACCTGCAACCCAGGCACCTTACTGGGAACAATACGGAGAAGACCTGAATAAGGCACAGGTTGTTGCCACAGGTGCAAAATGCGGTCTTGTAGTTCCTGAATACGTTCCTATAGACACTATAGAGGAACTTAAAGGCAATGCCAGCAAGTTCAATGGTCAGATCAGCGGAATCGAGCCAGGTGCCGGTATCATGCAAAATACTGAAAGCTGTGTTGCAGATTACGAACTTGAGGGATATGAGATATACTCCAGCAGTACCGTTGGAATGGCTACTGAACTTCAGGACAAGATAGATAATGAAGAGTGGGTAGTAGTAACCCTATGGAGACCACACTGGACATTTGCCCGTATGGAAGGTCTGAAATTCCTTGAAGATTCACAGGGAGTTTACGGAGAAAGTGATGACCTTATAATCCTTACAAGAACAGGTTTCGAAGAGGACAGACCTGAGTTTAATCAGCTTATCCAGAATTTTGAAATGGACCTTTCTGATATTGAATCCATTATGATCGACATCGATGCTGGAATGACCCCCGAAGAAGCGGCTGCTAAGTGGCTCGATGAACATCCAGAGAAGATCGATGAAGTTCTTGGAACCCAGGAATAAAAAAACAATAAAAAATCATACAGAGAGAACTTAGTTCTCTCTTCTATTCTATATTTTTCCACTATTCAGTTCATTCCAATCCATAGGCCTGCATTATCATGTGATATTCATTGACAGGCACTCTGGAATAAAATGCTCTTTTAACTACTTCACTCAGGGACGGATGAATGTCCATGGCATACATTACAGGACCTGCATCCTGAGTATCAGTATACATTAACGGTATTATCTGATGTATGAGAACTGAAGCTTGGGGACCTATTATGTGAGCACCAAGTATCTTTTGAGAACCATTTTCCAATATTACCTTTACAAACTCATCCCCAAGAGACATTGCCACGCCTTTTGCAGTATCCTGGAAACGGTAGAAACCTATGACAATATTCTCTTCTCCGTATTCATCAATAGCCTGCCTCTCGGTCACTCCCACACCGGCAACCTCAGGATACGAGAAAACCGCGTATGGAACCGCATGATAATCTACTTTTGCCTTCTTTTTTAGTGCAGCATTATAATAGACAACTGTTGACTCATGATTTGCAACATGTTTGAAAAGGTATTTTCCGTTGGCATCGCCAAAAGCCCAGACATTGTCCATGGAAGTTTCCAGATGCTCATTAACCTTTATCCAGCCATATTCATCAGTTTCGATTCCTCCAAGCTCCGGTTTCAGAATATCGGTATTCGGACTCCTGCCTGTAGCCACAAGAACATCTGAAACTATGATCTCTTTATTTTCACCTGTCTGACGATCTTTGGCTATTACCTTTTTAGTGTATGAAGAGGATTTTACTTCCACAACCTCATAATCAGTGAGTATATTCATATATTCAGACATCATTTTTTTTGCCAGAATCGATACTTCCGGCTCTTCTTCAGGAATTAATCTTGGGTTCCTGCCAATTACAGTGACCTTTGAACCCATTGCTGAAAAGAAATGACCGTATTCCGCTGCAATATACCCACCACCTATGATAGCAAGACTCTCAGGCAATTCATTCAGTTTCAATACATCATCACTGGTAAGATAACCAATATCTTCAAGACCTTTTACAGGAGGAATAGAAGGCTTTGAACCAGTGCACAGGAAGATCATTTCAGCGCTGATGATCTCATCACCTACCTTCAGAGTATACGGGGATATGAACTCTGCCGTTTCATTGTAAAAGTCCAGTCTGGGAATATGAGTGTAACCATGTTTTACGTTTTCAATGTCTTCTGATACATATGAACGCATCCTCTCCATTACTACCTTAAAATCAATATTTTCGATAGATGCACTTATACCGAGATCACCTGCTTTTTCAATATCCCGTACAATCTCTGCCGGGTAAAGAAGTATTTTTGAGGGAATGCAGCCTCTTGTAAGACATATTCCTCCAGGTTCATCCTTGTCGATGAGAGCTACTTTCATCTCAGGATCTACATCCAGCATTGCATTTACATAGTTCATACCTGAGCCGGAGCCAATAATAATTAGATCATATTCTTTCATTTGATTCCCCACATTGTACTATTCTTGTGAACATTTGTTTTAATCCGTATAATTATTTCCGATAGGTGCTCTCGCAATAGTAATGTTCTTAAACCGAAAAATGGGAGGGATAGGGCAGATTTGTTGAGGAGGCAAATAGGGAAAAGGAAAAAATTAGCAATACCTGTACAGGGCTGGATAAAACTTACAGTATAAGAGTAAATCAAATCAAAAAAATAAAAGGAGGGCTGTTGAGCCCCATTTATTGAACAAGAGAGAAACAATATTAGCACGTAAGTTATTCTATAAAGGTGCTTTTGAGTATATAAGATAAACAATATTATACATAATATTAATCCCAATTTATATAAATAACAAATTTTAATTAAAATGTAGCACATTCTTCTTCAAAAATATATAATGTGCCGCGCTTTGCGCGTGACAGATTTATGCTTTACTGACAAAACAAAAAGATATTCATTTTAATCTTTATTTGATTAAGATCATTAAAAGGTTAGAGTTCCATCTATGCATTTACTCAAGTATTGCAGGAAAAAAGCAGGTTTTAATTTAGTATTATAAGTGAGCTGGCAGCGATCTCTGTTTCCCAAAGACTCTCGTACTTAAGTACAGCAGAGAACGCTGGCAGGCTTATCTTCTGTGTTCGGTATGGGTACAGGAATTTCCCTGCCGCTGTG
>JAASSR010000128.1 GCA_021767785.1 Methanolobus sp. | reverse complement strand
CATGAAAATGTTCAGTGTTTCTCCGTTGTTCCATGAGGCCCAGTCTGCCCATTTGTTTGCAGTGAGCGGATATTCCTCCCACCATCTTGATGAGAAACGATATCCTATATCATCACTTAATTTATAATTACGAAGCAGAACCGCTATATCCGAATCTTTTGCTTTGTATACATGGTCAGGGGACCTTCCGCGCAGGACATCTTCAATACCTTCTGTGAGTATTGCTTTGTATCCCATCTGGTCTGCCAGTTGGGCAATGCTGTTGTTGTATAGCATTTCCGTATTCCTGAATATACGCGGTTTGAATCCGAGCAGTTCGGACATAAGATTCCGATGCTCCTTTACTTCATCAATGAACTCGTCCTTTGATTCGAACAGAGATGCAAGTGAATGATAGCATGTTTCATCAAGAAATTCAATGCACCCGGATTTTCCCAGTTCACGGAAGGAATCAAGTACGTCATCTCCCCATTGCTGACATTGTTCGAGCAGAGTACCCGTAATTGACATACTTGCCCGGAAATTGCCATTCGTACTGTCTGCAAGTTCCAGAAGGGTTCGGTTTGCAGGAATATAACATTTATTGGCAACCTTATGGAATATTTTCTTATTAACGGGTTCATCAAAATACCGGTCAAAACCCTGTTTTTGATCCGGCCAGAACCATCTTAACCTGTATGGCTGATGTACCTCGAAGAAAGGGCAGATAGAATTCATTTTTCGGTCACCTTCATTTTTCGCCTGCTTCTATTATTGACCGTTCTATGTCAGACAGTATCGAGAGGTTGTTCACTGCTCTTTCATACCCCAGACGTCTTTCTTCTGCGTTCATCTCAAGGAAAATCTCGCTCTGCTGCATATAGCGGTATATTTCTAGCAATTTGTTCCTGATTTCAGGGTTTCCGACATCTTTAAGTTGTTCTCCGATATCAACAAGTTCGTGCATGAAAAGGTGCTGGGCATGGTTTCCGAGCAGATTGTGCATGCCATAACGTGCGGTAATCTTGGAATCAAGGGATGATAGCTTTATCTTTTTGAATATGTTCGCGGCCTCTTCTGCAAGCAGCATTTTTATGCCATGTTTTTTAAGGCTGAGAGGAATATCCCGCAGGAATGTAAGTATTTCTTCATTCTTTTGGAGATGGGTGTTTATTGAATCATATTTTATGTAGAGGGTTATTACATCGCCGTCCATACTTGCGATCCAAGATGCGAATTTGTCCGCTATAAGCGGATATCCCGTCCATGTTCTGTCTGAGAATTTGATCTCAAGGTCCTCACTGAGATTTATGTGTCTTAATAATGTCGGAACTTCATTGTCATAAACATGCATTGGATCGGAGCCGTTTGTTATATTAGGGGAACCCTCTGATATGAAACATTCAAACCCCATTTCTTTGAGGATTGCCATTGTTCTTTTTTCAAACAGAAGCTCGGAATTTATGAAAGTCTTTGCATCCCTGCCCAATATCTCCTTTATCTTTCTGACATCCATTTCTACCTGTTCCCTGAACTCTGTAAGGTCCGGGAAAAGAGAAGATACAGAATGATAATATGGTGAAGCTGCAAACGATACTTTTTTCCGGTCAAGTTTCCTGAAACCATCTATTACTGCAGGCTCCCATTTGCATTGTTCCAGGAAAATACCGGATATATCCAGTGTATATCTTCCTCCGTTGTTTATGGATCGGGACAGGGTATCGTTCAGTATTTCCACGTTCTCTGCAAGTTTTGTGAAATTATTGTAGGCCTTTTCCATATCAAAGTATTTTTCCATATGCGGTTCAGCATATCCTTCCCGCGGCCAGTACCATCGCAGAGGTAGAGGAAGGTGCACTTCAAAACAAATGCAGACAGCTTTCATTGTCCCTCTTCTGAATAATTTTGGCATGCCATATCGCTTTCCATTTGTCCGTTCTGTAGATTCCTTGTGTTGAGCTCGCTGGCAAACCACACGGTCCTCTGTGGGAAGGCGATCTCTATTCCGTTCTCCTCGAGTGTCTTTTTGATAACCCAGAGGAGCTTCATCTTCAGATCATACCACTCGGTGGAAGGAGCCCATATCCTGACTATTATGTTCACTGCATTGTCTCCCAGTGTATCCACAAAGATGGTAGGTTCCGGGTTGACCAGTGCATAGGGTTCTTCTTCTATTATCCCATTGATGATCTTTATTGCTTCGTCGGCATCGTCACTGTAACGGATACCCACCACGTATTCGAACCTTCTTACAAGATTTGCCACGTAGTTCGTGATACTTGTTGTGAAAACGGTCTCATTTGGCAGCCTGATAAAAAGTCCGTCATAGGTTCGTATTATAGTTGATATTATTTTTATATCCTCAACATATCCGAGCTTATTATCAATATTTACCTGATCCCCGATTTTAACAGGTCTTTCCACCATGAGAAAAACACCGGAGATAAAATTACCAACGATACTCTGACTGGCAAAACCCAGTACTATACCTACAACTCCTCCGGCAACAAGCAGACCGGAAGTATCTATGTCAAACAATGGGAAAATAATACCTATAATAGAAACAACGATTATTCCGTAATAGATCGTTTTAAGCAGTATGTTGAGATGCTCTTTATCCATCTTGTCCTTAAGGGAGCGCTGCAGGTAGATCGTTATGCCCTTCCCTATCACAATGGCAAGGAAAAGTATGACTATGACCGTGATGATCTGAAGGAACGGATCGGATATAGGAGGTATGTATTGTGATACACTGCTGTTGTTCATAGACCAAACTCCATTATCCCTTTTGTGGCATTGATCATGAGCTTACGTGATGTATAGAGTTCCATGGACCTTTTGAACCGTGATGTAGTGGGGAAGGTTTCAAAATCGGTTTCAGCCAGAAGTTTGTTTATTATCTTCATGGAAGCTTTCATGCCAAGTCTTCTGTCCCCGTAATAGATCTTCATACCATAGGCATTGAATACCGCCTGTGTGATCTCCATAAGATTACCTGAATCATTGATTATCTCCAGTTCTATGTATCCTTCATGAAGTATGTTTGTATCAGGTTCGTCAGTGAAAACCTCACTCTGCCAGTATCTGCAGACAAGTCCCTTGTTATGACTTCCGTAGAGCGTGTATTTTACCCTTGAATATGTGAATATATCAATGATCTCATGCTTTCCCCCTTTGTCAGACACAAAAACCCCGATCTCTACCGGAAAGGTCAGATAGATCTTTTTTTTGTCGCCGGGCCGTATAAAGACCGTTCTCTTAAAATCCACAAGCATAAATGATGTAATCTTTCCGGGAAGATTAACAGGCTCAATAGGATTTATAAGTATGTCACCGTCGTTATTGAGCAGTAAAAGTTCTTTTTCTTCTGTTCCGCGAAAGAAGCGCTTGTATATCAGGTCTTTTTCTTCTTTAATGACCTTTATTACATTGTCTCCGTGTTCTACGGTGAATGGTGGATTGTATGTATCGAACATTTTCTATCTGTATCCTTGCTGTGAAAATTGCTTATTAAAATCAAAGCCATTTCTTTTTACGGAAGTACATATACATGGACAGGAATATAATTATGTTGAATATCCATACAACAGGATATCCCCATTTCCAGTTAAGTTCAGGCATGTAAGAGAAGTTCATTCCGTACATTCCGGCTATGAACGTGAGCGGGATGAAAATTGTTGCTATTATCGTAAGTGTTTTCATAACCTCGTTCATTTTATTGCTTACGCTTGAAAGATAAACATCAAGCAGTCCGGAGAGTATATCCCTGTATGTTTCAATGGAATCTGCCACCTGTATCGTGTGATCATATATATCTTTGAGAAATACGAATGTAGTATCTTCAATAAGTGATGATCCGGAGCGTTCCAGACCGCTGATGACCTCTCTGAGCGGCCAGACGGATCTGCGCAGGAATATCATTTCCTTTTTGAGATCGTGTATGTTCTGCAGGGTTTCAGGTTCCGGATTTTCAACAAGTTCATCTTCAAGTTCTTCTATGACATCCCCGACTCTCTCGATGATCAGGAAATAGTTGTCTATTATGGAGTCCAGGAGTGCATAGGCAAGATAGTCCGCACCCATAAGCCGTATTCTGCCTTTTGCATTTCTAAGGCGTTCCCTCACGAAATTGAAAGTGTCACCTTCAAGTTCCTGGAATGAGAGCACAAAGTTCTCTCCCAGTATTATGCTGACCTGTTCTGATTTCACATCGTGGTCATTGTCAGAGACCCAGAGCATTTTAAGAACAATATATATGTAGGAATCATAATCTTCCATTTTAGGTCTCTGGGTTGTATGGACGATATCTTCCATGACAAGGGGGTGCAAGCCAAAATGTTTGCCCAGTTTTTCAATGATGTCAACCTGGTGTATGCCATCTATATTTATCCATGATACAGTGGGATGATCCTTGAAAGGGAAACATTCCTCTATGTTATCGACCACTTTCTCCTGATAATTATCCCTGTTATAATCTATTATTGTGATCTTTGGTTTCTCAGTCCTTTCCTCACCAACATGTACAAGAGTACCGGGTGCAAGTCCCACTTTCCTTGAAATACGACTTTTTAAGTTCCTGTTTATATTTTTCATATTTGCACCCCCCCGTTTGTCTGTGAAGTTCTGATTTTTCAGGCCGGAGCAGGTTATAGCATGTTATTATAGACGCCTATTGTCAGTTCAGCTATATTTTTCCAGTTGTATTTTGTGTCTATCAGTTTCTTGCCTTCTTTTCCAAGCTCATCATCAGTATAAT
>JAASSR010000049.1 GCA_021767785.1 Methanolobus sp. | reverse complement strand
TTGATGGAAGGCATAGAAAAGGTAAGGATGATGTATGCATGAGAGATGCTGTCCAGGATGAGATAATAGCACAGTTCGACGGCCTCGAATGGCTTGATAAGTACGGCCTGCTCATATCCTTTGCCAAAGAACTTGAGCCCATGGATGAGAGCTTCAGGACAGAGGAGAACTCCATCAGTGGATGCCAGTCCAAGGTCTGGATCAGGACCTATGAAGAGGACGGCAGGCTCATCATCGATCTCGACAGCGATGCCATGATAACAAAAGGCATAATCGCTCTTTTACTCAGGGTTGTGAACAATCGCTCTCCTCAGGAGATACTGGATCTAGACCTGTACTTCATTGATGAGATCGGCCTGAAGTCCAATCTATCACCTGCAAGGGCTGATGGGCTGGCTTCGATCATCAGGAGGATCATGAAGGTTGCAGAGGAGAAGGTAAATTAGGATTTCTCTCCAAAACTAAATATACCATACTGAAAATTAGAAGGCTAGAACTTACTGGTGATAACGTGGTTTCCACTTCTGAATCAAAAACTAGGAATCCTTATGTCGAGCTTCTCAGGCCGGAGATTGCCGATATGGATCTTGCTCTTCCTGCTGCCAGTGCTTTGCTGGCAGCCTATCTTGCCACAGGAGGCTTCCCTCCGTTGATACCTTTCATAATCGCGGTGATCGGCGGTTACGCAGCGATCACAAGTTCCTATGTGTACAATGACTGCTGCGATATGGATATCGATAAGATCAACCTTCCCAACCGCCCGCTGGTATCCAACCGGCTGGCGAGGGGGCAGGCGCTCAAATACGCACTTTTCCTGTTCCTGATAGCCGGTGCGGCTGCGCTTATACTCAACCCGGAGTCCTTTGTGGTGCTTCTGATAGCTGTTGCAACGATCAGCATCTACTCGGCCGTAGCTAAAAGAGTCACATTCCTGAGCTTTGTGCCCGTGGGTATTGCATACGGTCTTGTTCCCATAGGTATCTGGCTTGCATTCGACTCAGCAGGAATACTAAATATACCAGGGCTTTTCGGTGTAGTTCCTTCCTACGGTGAAGTACTGCCTCTCCCGGCAATCTTCCTGGGTCTCATGATGTGTTTCACTGACTGGGGATTTACTCTCTCAGGTGTTGCCAGGGACGTTGAAGGGGACCGCGCACGCGGTGCACCCACATTCCCCGTGACATTCGGAGTTCCTGCAACCTCAAAGTTTGTAACTTTCATGTGGGTGGTAGGAGTAGTCGCTTCAATTGCGATCGGACTCACGGCAGAGCTGGGGCCGGTTTACTTTGCAGGTGCACTGCTAGCAGGCGGCTGGATGCTCACACAATCATTTGATTTCATAAAGAACCCGGCACCTGAGCGTGGAGGAAAACTGTTCCTTCAGGGTTCCAGATACAGAGGTATCATGTTCGGCTCACTCATACTTGACGTAGTACTTCTGATATTAATTCCGGCATATTCCGGTATCTTATGGTAAATTGACAATTGGACAATTCAGAGATTCACAATGGACGCAGATATTATCGTTATAGGAGCTTCCCCTGCGGGAGTCATGGCAGCAAGAAATGCGTCAGCCAAAGGCTGTAAGGTCATTCTCCTTGACAAAAAGGAAGCTGCAGGAGTACCAACCCATCCTGCGAATACATTCTTCAAAGGAATGTTTGACAGGACCGGGGAGGAAGTTGATCAGAGCTATGTCATCAAGAACCTCAAGGGCGCTTACATTATAGCTCCCTCAGGCAGGAACGTTGTCTTTGAAGGTGAAGCTTATTTCCTTGACCGCAGGAAGTTCGATGAGTTCTACATAAAACAGGCAAAGGATGCCGGTGCAGATGTTCGCTTCGGTATCGAGGTTCTCAATGTCCTGAGAAAAGACGGAAGCTTCGTAGTAAGTACTTCGAAGGGAAAAGTGAGGTCTGAACTTGTCATCGTTTCGGATGGTATCAACTCCAGGATAAGTGCACTTCTGGATTTAAAACCGATCAAACATCCTGAGGACATTGCCTGGTCAATGGAAGCTGAGATCGAAGCTGAAGGCATCGGTGAGCCGGAATTTTTCGAATATTATGTGGGTAATCATGCGCCGGGATGGAAATCAACCTACTCTCCATGTGGCGGCAACAGAGCCACCCTGGGGATGTATGCCCGCAGGCATGGAAGTGATGTTTCAGACCTTTTTGATGCATGGATCGAAAAATTCAAGGCCCTTAAAGGTCTCGATGACGTGACGATTATAAGCAGGTCCACAGGTGGCGATCCCATCGCCGCGATTCCGGGTGATATAGTAGCTGACGGTGTTATGGTCGTAGGCGGCTCGGCTGCACAGTCCGGTATAGGATATGGTATGCATGCAGGAAAGATGTGTGGTAATGTAGCAGCCGAAGCCATAGAAAAGGGAGATACCTCTAAAAACTTCCTCATGAGATACAGAAGACTCTGGAATGATGCATACAGAACAGAATATTACCTGGGAAGATTTGCCCTTGAAACCCTCAGGAAAATGAAAGATGAGGAAATTGATGAAATGATGAAGGTCTTTGAGGGCGAAGATCTGAAAGTTCTCAGTGGAAGCCCTTTTAATCAGGCACTACAGATATCTAAAATGATATTGAAAAATAATCCCTCTTCAATACTTTCATACAGGGCTGTCTTCAGGAACAAGTGAGCTATGAAGAAAAAGTATTACTTTTACAGGAATCCTTTTTTTAAGGTCTATGCCAGAATAGAGGATGGCAAAGTGAAGATGAATACCTCGGGTATCGCATCTTCCGTTATGGGCTCCTTCGTCTCGGATATGATGGAGATATTCGAGGATACGAAACCATCCAAAGTGGAAAAGGACCGCCTTATCTATTCCACCTGGATGCCTCCGATACCCAGTAAGGCATTTGACAGGCTTGTTGCAAGTCAGATGAGTGCCATGAGAGGAAAGTTCGTTCCTGAGCAGATCACAATATCCATCACTGAGGAATGTCCTAACAGATGCATGCACTGTGCTCTGCCGGATACTGAGAATAAGGCAAAGCTCAGCCCTGAAACCGTTAAAAGTATCATTGACCAGACGATAGATCTGGGCACCACTCTCATTATATTCGATGGTGGTGAACCTCTTTTGTATGATGGCCTTGAAGATCTCATAAGTTATGTGGATCATTCAAAGGCGATTCCGGGCCTTTTCACTTCCGGTGTGGGTATGACTCAGGAGCGTGCAAAAAGTCTGAAAGATGCAGGCCTTTTCATGCTCAGTGTGAGTCTTGACAGTGCAAATTCAGAAGGTCACGACCACATGCGTGGGAGGCAGGGAGTATTTGATGAAGCTGTAAATGCAATAAAATATGGCCTTGAAGCAGGTCTTTTAGTTGGCATATATGTTGTGCTTTCCCCGAAAAATATTGATGAACTGGATGATTTCTATGGGCTTGCCAAAGATCTTGGCGTCCATGAACTCTCTTTCTATGAAATAGTTCCCACTGGAAGATGGCAGGGTCACGAGGAAGAAGTTGTTTCTGATGAAGACCTCAAAAAGTTCGATGACTTTGTGAAACATACTTCTCATAAGGAAGGTCCGCGTGTGTTCCCTATTCCCCAGATCATAAGGAAAATGGGATGTTTTGCAGGCAGAAAATGGCTTCATGTCACTCCTGAAGGTGATGTACTTCCATGTGCATGCATGCCGAAACCATACGGTAACATCCATGAAGAAAAACTGTCATCTATCTGGAAGGAGATCTATAATGATCCTGTTTTTAATTCAGGTCCGTGTCTTATGAGGGATCCAGAGTTCAGAAAAGTTCATCTCGGACTTGAACGTTGATCTTGTTCTGTTATTTTTGAGAAAAAAGAGTTGAAAGTTGGAAGAGGGGGTGATGATCACCCTCTTAATTTTGATTATTTCAGGAAACCTGACCTTTGAAGTGTCATAAGGTTCTCTGTGGTAAGTTTGCCACCGGACTTGAATTTGTCAAATATGTCTTCTGCATCCTTACGTGCGTCAGCCTTTGCAGCTTCTTTCTTACCCTCTGCATCACCCTTTCTGAGTTTGCGAAGTTCTTTATCGATCTCACGGATCTCTTTCTGGGTTGTGATGAAAAGTTTGTGCTGTTCGTCAGCTTTTTCCTGGAAGTGAACGAATTCTTTGTGAGCAGCATCAGATTCTGCACGGACCTTGTCCGCCTCTTTGAAGGTTGTTATCATCTTGTCGTGATATTCCTGTGCCTTCTGTGCATAATCTGTAAGTGTAGCGTGATAGTTGGAAGCCTCATCCCTGATCTCCTGTGATTCTGCAAGAAGGTTTTTAAGTTCTTCATTTCCTTCAAGTTGCTTTTTCTTTACAACATACTCTTTTCGGAGATCTGTGATCTTGCTGACCAGCTCTCTTTCCTTGTTGGTTGTGAGAACTTCGGTCTGTTGTGCGAATTCCAGCCTGTCGATCTCTTTGCGTATGTCTTTTATCGAAGGTCCGCCAAGGTTGTTCTCATTGCGTATCTGATCGATTTTGGCAAATATTTCGTTGGCTTTATTATTGATCTCATCACGGAGCTTTTTGTACTCTTTTACTTTTTTATTGTTCTCATCACGAAGCGCTTTATATTCCTGTGCTTCATTGATAAGGTCCTTGGTCTTCTTGTTCAGCTCATTACGCTTTCCGGCAAGTGTGCTTGCTTCTGCATTAAGTTCGTTACGTTTCTTCTTATATTCTTCAGATTGGGCTTTAAGCTCAGCCTTCTTCTCGTTCAGTTCTTTGATCATTTCCTTATTATCCTCCCGGTCCAGCAAAAAAGCTGGCATTTCATGCATTTCTAATGCACGATACTTGGCCTTTTTCCGTTTCCAGTGACTGGATTACCGGAATTACTGCTTCAAGGTTCTTTTCTGTGATGACAATATCCGCATGTTCATGAAGGATTGGTTTGGAATTGAATGCTATGGCATATCTGGCTCTTTTGAATATACATATATCATTGGCGCCATCACCAACTACTATGCAATCTTCAGGAGCTATTCCGTACTTTATTGAGATTGTCTCAAGAACATGTTCTTTCGAACCCTGCTCTGTAAGAGGACCTCTTACCTCTCCCGTAAGGTATCCATTGTCTGTCAGAAGTTCATTTGCGACCACATGATCCATCCCCAGTGTTGCTCCAACACGGTTAGCTGCTATTGTAAAGCCGCCTGAGATCATTGCGGTTTTGTATCCATGGGATTTCAGATACTCTGTAAGTTCTTTCGCACCAGGCATGAAAGGCATCTTATTAAGTGCATCACATGCATTGTCAAGTGAAAGTCCTTTAAGAAGCTTTACTCTTTCCAGCAGAGCTTCGGAAAAATCAAGTTCTCCACGCATCGCTCTTTCTGTAATAGAGGCTACTTCCTTTCCCACACCTGCGGCATGTGCAAGTTCATCAATAGTCTCAGCATCAATTAGAGTGCTGTCCATATCAAAAACTATTAATTTGATCCTATCAGAATTATTGCTGGTACGATTCACTTCATCAAACCTGAAATTTGAATCCCGCATTGAAACAGTATTTATGTGCCGAGATTGATTTGTAATATGTAACATTGCTTTTAAGGTTTTCGGGCAGAGGCACTTCACATTGCTTTATTTTTTAAGAATGATATACTTCTGCGGTTCCATTCCAAAAGTAATATATGCTACACTGTCCATTTGCACTACTGTGATTTTACATGGCAAAGATTGGATTCATTAAGCTAGGTAACTTAGGTATGAGCCAGGTCATCGACCTCGTACAGGACGAGATTGCTGCAAGAGAAGGTATCAGTGTCCGTGTTTTCGGTACAGGTCCTAAAATGGGCAAAGACGAAGCAGCATCAACAGAAGAACTCAAGAAATTCGATGCTGACTTCTATGTAATGATCAGCCCGAATGCAAGTGCACCAGGCCCAACCGCAGCTCGTGAGATATACAAGGATGTTCCATGTATCGTAATCTCAGACGGTCCGACAAAGAAGGATGATCGCGCAGCACTTGAGGAAGCAGGATTTGGCTACATTATCATGACCATGGATCCGCTCATCGGTGCAAAGACAGAATTCCTCGATCCTGTAGAGATGGCTTCATTCAATTCAGACGCAATGAAGGTACTTTCAACATGTGGTGTTGTAAGACTCATTCAGGAAGAGCTCGATAAGGTTGCCGCAATGGCAGACGAAGGTAAGGACCTTGAACTTCCACACATCCTCGCAAAGCCGGAGAAGTGCATCGAGAGGGCAGGTTTCAACAATCCATACGCAAAGGCAAAGGGTCTTGCAGCTCTCCATATGGCAGATTCTGTGGCAAAGATCAATTTCCCCGCATGTTTCATGATGAAAGAGATCGAGCAGGTAGCTCTCACAACCGCAGCAGGTCATGAGATGATGCGCGCAGCAGCACAGCTGGCAATCGAGGCAAGAGAGATCGAAAAAGCAAACGACAGTGTCTTCAGGCAGCCCCACTCCAAGAAAGGCAAGCTGATGACCAAGACAACTCTCTATGAGAAACCACAATAAGTACCTATAAGGTACTTCTCTTTTCTTTTTTATGGATTTACTCACTGTAATTTTAATTGGTGTGGCAGTTTTTGTTATCTTTGTTCTTCTAACAGCTTATTTCATGAAATCCTCTTTGCATATGAATAAAGAGCTAAACAAAGCTAAAATAAAAAAAGAATCAGACAGAAATAACGATGATACCAATAAAAGATAATGGGAATGATCCCATTGGACATTGAACAATAGTTTAAAAATGGTTGCTGGATAAATCCTTATTTTTTAGGCTCTTCTTTAGACCTTGGCATTGCTATTATCTCTCTTACCTGGTTACTGAAGAAATCAAAGGAGTGGGCTGGTCTGAGAACCACAGACACATCTGCTCCCCATCTAGTTCCACCAATGGCTATTATCTCAGTGTCCTCTGATACAGGTATGTGGCCGGAGTCCGCTGCCATCATTGCACATTCGATGGCTACCTTGAAGCCTTTACCAAAAACAGCACGCAGTGTATCTGAGATCACATCTGCACGGCTGGCTCCGCCTATGCGCTTTGAGATTGCACGCTCAACACCTGAGAACATGTGGGACTGGGTGGTCATCAAAACTCCAAGCTCATTCAGCTTTTCAAGATTCTCTTCATCAACTTCCCATTTACCACTTTCCTTAAGTCCGTACTGATGGCTTATGGCAATTAACTTTACGTTCTGTCCTTTGAAAGCCTCTGCAGCTATAAGTGCTGTCTCTCCACTTGTACTGGCAAGCACCACATGTTTAATGCCAAGTTCTGAAGCCCTTTTTGCAGATAGTTTCATAACTTCTTCTGTGTTTTCCTTTCCTACATCGCCAAAATATGTGATTGTCTTCTCCATTCTGTCACCTTCTGTAAATAAAATATTCTTATTGTTTTTATTTCTGAGTGATCAACTGCTGTATTTATTTCATAAGGGTTATTTATGAAATTTGTGCGCGAACGATGCTCTTATCTATAAGGGCCAGGTTATATTAATATAAGGGAGTTTAGTAAGTTGTATGTTAAAAGGTGATCGTTTGCCAGAAACAAACTATGATGATAACAATGTAAAGATCATAACAACAAAGATAGAATCAGAGAATCCTGTTCTTATTGAAGGCTTTCCTGGAATAGGTTTGGTGGGAAATATTGCCAGTCAGCAGATAATTGATGAGTTAAAAATGGAATACAGAGGTTCCATCGATTCCAGGCATTTTCCTCCTATCGCGGTGCTTTATGAAGGTCTTATAAACATGCCTGTAAGGATATATGAAAGTGTAGAACACAATATGGTGATGATAGTTTCGGATATACCCATCAATCCTGTGGTAGCTTATGATATAAGCAAAGCAATTCTGGAATGGGCAAAATCCATCAATGTGAAAGAAATAGTATCTCTTGCAGGCATTGCAACTATGAGTGAGGAACACAAGGTCTTTGGTGCTGCAACTAACAATGAGATGCTGGAAAGAATAAAAGACAAGGTCGAACTGTTCCAGATGGGTACCATTTCAGGCATATCAGGCAGCATAATGGGTGAATGTCTTGTACGTGAAATGCCTGCTATCAGTCTTCTGGGTTCCACCATGAGCCAGAACCCGGATCCAAGAGCCGCAGCGGTGGTTATAGACGTTTTGAACATTCTGTATGACTACAACATCGATACCGAAGGTCTCATCGAGCAGGCAGAGAAGATCGAAATAGAGATGCAGAGACTTGCAGAGGATGTCAGAACAACCGAACAGCCAAGTGGTACCAGAAAAGAGTTCCCGATGTATGGGTGATAAAAATGGAATATGTTGCTTTGACAGGAATATCCGAGCGTGTTATATCTGAATTGAGGCAGAACAGGTTACTTTCTATCGAAATAAGGAGTCCTCATAATTTCCTGGCCGCTTTGCGTCTTAATATCGGTGATACTATTTTCCTCACCCACACAAGTGCCGAGGACCTTACAGGTGGAAGCATGGGAATAATTGCAAAGCTTCTGCGGCATCAAGTTTCTACTCATCGGGTAATGCAAAGCGGTGAACTCTATTATGAGGAAAGGGAGACAACAAGTCTCAGGTTGCAGCTTGATCCGAAATGTATTGCAAGGGTCAGAAAAGTCCTTAACAATACAATAGGCGAAGTTACAAAGGTTGAAGCTGAAGAGATTCCTCTTTACAATGCCGGATAAAAGCTGATGATAAGTTCGAAGGGTGCTTTTATGCACCTGCTTTTTTTAAATCCTGTTATTTATTTATTTATTTATTTATTTATTTATTTATGACTGATCTATGATATTCTTCTTTGTCTCGTTTGCACAATTATGTGCAAGTCTTGTGGGTTCAGGTAGTTTGTAACCTTTCAGACAATGCTTCACGATCTTAAGAGAGCTTTCAAGAGATACTTTGTTTCCCGGAGCAACAATTATCGGATTACTTCGCTTATTACTTTTCAGTAACCATCCTACCTGATCTTCCTTGTAGATGAGTTTCCGGTATTCTCCTACTTCCACGGGATTTTCTGAACTGCCACAGAGTATCTTTTTTGAAACACCTATTGTCGGTATGTCCATAACTGCTCCGAAGTAAGCTGCCATACCTGCCCTTTTAGGGTGATTGATGCCGCAGGAGTCGAACATTAGCACATCAGGCCTGTTCTCAATTTCAGAAAAAACAGATGCAATGGCTTTTCCTTCCCTAAAATTCAGATATCTGGGTACATAGGGAAATACTACTTTCTGACAAACAAATTTCTTTTCAATAACTTCAAGGCTGGCATAATCCAGGACAATCATTGCGCAAACAATATTATCATCGAAATATGCACAATCTATGCCTGCTATCCTGCTTATATTTCCATAATCATCTTCAAGACTCAGATTCTTTATGGCTTTATCCTGAAGCTTCCTGAGGTCTTCCAGTGTGCGTGAGCCCGGATCGAACCAGTAATCCATTTCCTTCCTATTCAATAGTTGCCCTCACAGTCGTGAACACAGGTCCGCGGATATCTATTTTCTTCTTGTTGCTTGTGATGTAGCGTTGTGCGAGAGGCGCAAGCCGAATGTTGATCTCTGAAGGTACTTTAACTATCCTTACTCTTGACTCGACTTCAGTTTCGCCGTTTTCAATCGCATCCTCGATGTCCTTTGCAGCTTTACATGCCAATGCATCCAGAAATCTCACACCGCTTCTTGCGGAATGGTTTTCAAGAACTTTTTTCCATTTATTCTTGTCAGGTATTCCCAGGATATCATTTTCATATGCAACAACCTCATTGAATACTGCAGGCCCGCATAGTTTTGTTTCTTCTTCCGGTTCCACAACAGAAACCTTTACTTTTTTCCCTTTTATCTGCCCCTCCCAGGCCTCAAATTCACAGGGGCTAGGGGCCGAACCATGTTTCTCGCAAACTTGTACAATGGCATCTGCTATTTTCTTTCCCTGAGAGGTCTCCGGCACACTTTCCATATAGACGCTTTTTGCAAGTTCATTATCACTCATTTTCCATTCGGAGTACTGAGGTATCTGCGGATAGGTCAGTGAACGGATATCAGTTGCATCATGAAGGATCATGGCAAGCCTTTCAACACCAAGTCCGAGGTTCATTACAGGATATGGTATGTTGTATTGTGAAAGGGCTGTAGGTGAATATATGCCAAAAGTTGCGATCTCTATCCATCCGTCCGAATATTTCGTATTTGATCCCACAAGTTTCGGATGATAGGCAAAAACCTCTATCTGAGTGTCAGGGACATAGTATTTACTGCGTTTTTCATCGGGTCTGAACATGAACTTCTCAAAACCGAACTGCGACAGAAGTCCCTGTGCAACTGCTTTTCCGTGGTCTACTGTCACGTTCTCATCCATGATTACACAGGATGCCGAATAATAGGTCATAAGACGTGCCGCATCTTCATCCTGCTCTCTTCTGAAGCAACGATCAATAGAGAAAAAACTGAAAGGTGGTTCTGCGCGTTCGATCACAGATCCGAGACTGATAAACCATCCTGATGTCATGTGACTTCTGAGCGTTTTTTTGGTTGCCTGCGGACTGAGTTCCCTGAACTCCGGGAATACCTGATCAATCATTTCCACAACCAGAGAATCGGATAAATTTATTCCTGCTGCAATCTCCGGTACAAGGTCGTCTCCTTCCACATCACCTTTCTTATATGCATGGAGGATCTTCCTGATGGTCTCAATGGCCTCATCGTCAACGTCTCCGAGTATCTCCCTGATAGCTGCAATACGCTCATCGGATATGCCAGCATTGGGACGTGGAAGTCCTGCAAGATAGAAACATCTGTCAAGGACGGCAAGTGCTTCGTGACTGAACTGTTTATGGACTTCTCTTTCATCCACGATAAGAGGGTTCATCATTTCTTCGAATCCCATTCTTAAGTATGCATCACGGAGCTTTGCGATGGTATCATATACAGGGTGTGGTTTACCGTATCTGATGGTCATATGGGGATATTGTTCATTCAGTTTTGTTTCATTTATATACTCCTTTCCCATATTCCATGCAGCGTCAAAATCTTCTTTTGCTGCTTTTTTGATATCATCAGGGTTGAATTTCATGTGTTTTCCTCGCAAAATTAAAAAGATAGATCAATTAATTCTATTCTCAAAATCCTTCATTGCTTTTTCCAGTTTATCCTGGCGTATCGCATTTGTAAGGTCTCCACGGGTTTTTTCGATGATCGATCTTGTCACATCGGTCTTGTGTCTTAGTCCGCGGGTCATGGAATCCGGATAATCGAACATCATCAGGCAGTTGTGGATCTCTTCCATTAATTGAAGATAGATCTCTCCATCTTCAGGCCTTCCTTTTCTGATAAGATCAAGGACATGTCTTCTGAGCTCTCCGCTCACATCTCCAAGGCCGTTCAGGTATGCAACATCGCTCACATTCAGATCATCATGGCCTGGAATTGCTCCGGTTTTATCTCTGTTAAGTATCATGTTGACAACCACGCACTCTACGAATTCCTGTTGTGCATGTTCAAGGAATCCTGAGTAGTACACATCCGGATGATGCCGGAGCAATGAATCAATCTCTTCAAGCATCTCCTTTGCTTTTTCAATTAACATATCCGCTTTTTGAAAATTTCTGTTATGTATGCTATACATTGCTGTCCTGCAATTACGTACAACGTCTCTGGAAATAGCCAGCGAACTTTCCCTTGCCTTATCTTTTTCTTCAAATCCGTCTTTTATTCTGCAGGAGATATTGTCGATCATTTAAATCCTTTAGTTCATTTGCGCCTTTGTATAAACACTTTTTCAAAAAACCAGTAAAATGAAGTTAAATCATCCGGAACCATTTTGTAAAAACAGAGAAATCTCTGATCAATTCAAAGTTAAAAAAGGTAAAACAGAAATAGGAATGTTGTTTAGTCTTTTACTCGTCAACAGGTATTGTTTCGAGCTGACTCGCAACGTCCCATATAAGTGTCCTTGTGTGGACCGGAATGTTAGGATCATTGCTTATGTCTTCTAGTACGGATATGCTGGCCGATGTTCTCAAAAAGAGCGGTTCATCGTCTTTACTTAATGTTTCCAGAATATCATTTGCAGAACGCCTTATGTTCCTTGGTACTGAATTATCGTTTGCGATATATTCCAATTTTTGTTTGCACTCTTCAATAACTTGTTCAAAATTTGACATGTAGGATCACCTTGATAACTTTGAAATCAAAATAGGCTTGCTTAATTCATTCCTAAATAATTATATTGTATAAAAAGACTTTCATTGGTATATAGGTTTTGAGAAAAAAGGAGATAATATGTCTAACACTGATGATGAAAATATTCAAAAGATATCGAAGATGCTTGAGATCGGGGGAACCATGCTTGCACAACATTGCGGCAGTTGCGGTGCTCCGCTCTTTCGCTATCAAGGAAGGGTTCTATGTCCTGTTTGTGAAGACGTCAATGACCCCAGGGAATCAATGCAGAAACATAAAAGTTCTGTTCCTTTATCTTCTGCAGAAACTGAATCTTATCCCTCTCAGGAAAAGAAAACACCTGTTGCGGCAGATGCCGGTAGAACTTCTTTTTCAGAAGAGCCTGAAAAAGAGCCAGCTGAAACAACTGCTGCTGTGCAGGTATCCGTGCCTGAACTTGAATCTCTGATGATCAAAAAAATGATCTCTCTGGCAAATTCCATGCAGGATGAGAATGATGTCAGAAGGGTGGATGATTATCTTGATATAATCGACCGCTGCATGGATATAGTTGTAAAAATGCGTAAATCACTTTAAACTATCTGTAATGTGGATAGAAACATTCACTTTTTTAATTTTTGTATTCACTTCCAACGATCTCTCTTATTCTGGCAGCGGTCTTAGGTCCGATGTTACTGACTTCAAGTAACTCCTCATAGCTTGCTTTCATTACATTTTCCACAGAACCAAAATGTTCCAGAAGGTTACGGGCGGCTTTTGGTCCTATCTCAGAAATAGAAGATACAATATATTCCTGTTGTTGTGGCAACATAGGCGCAGATTTTTTGCCGTGCATGTTCACTGCCCTTTTTTCATAAGTCTGTTCTCTTTTTGCTATCTGCATAAGCAGTGATGCAGTATCTTCTGCGTCGCGGGTATAGAACACTGACACTCCGAAATCAAGGGATATTGAGGATAATGCACCATGCATTGCATTAGGATTTATTCCGCGGCAGTTGAACAGGCTTTCACCTTCAATGATAAGCACAGGTTTTTCGTAAGCTCTGGAAAGGTTTGATATCTGGTCGAATAATTTCTGTTCAATAAGTGAACCTGCAAAATCCTGTGATTCTTTTCTTTCAACTGCGACGCGGTCACTTAGAATATAGTCTCCGACCTCCAGTGTCTTAACACTTATATCCATGCCGTTCCTGTCAAGGGTCCTGGCCACTGAACTACGCACCTCTCTCTGGTCAACGACAATCCGGACTTTGTTATTGTTATTTTCATTGCCATCATATTCGAACAGCGTTTTCTGCTCTTCAGTGCAACATCCGGCTCCGAATTCTTCCGAAATATCATTGTTGATCTTTGCAGGCATGGCAGTCTGGAGTTCTTTCATGTTATTCTGCATCTTTCTTTCTCTTGAAAGACTGCTCCAGTAGTATCCTTCATCCCGGGTTCCCTTTGTAACTAGTACGACAACTCTGCCCTGATGTTTTCTTCCGGTTCTGCCTTTTCTCTGAATACTCCTTATTTCCGAGGGGATCGGTTCGTAGAAGAGTACAAGGTCAGTGGATGGAATGTCCAGTCCTTCTTCTGCCACAGAGGTTGCCACAAGGGCGTTATACTCGCCTGCTTTGAACTGCTCGATGATCTCAACCTGCTGCTTCTGTGTAAGGCCTTTGTCTTTGTATTTAGAAGCCTGTCCCACAAACCTGACAGGCCTTATTCCTTCAACTTCCGAAAGTGCCTTTGTGATCATCTCGGCAGTGTCGCGATAGTTGGCAAATACAATAACTCTGGACTGAGATCTGTTCTCAAGTTCTTTAAGCACTATTTTTTTCACATGCTCCATTTTGGGATGCTCAAGGTCACAGTCTTTCAGCCGCCTTGCAGCCTGCCTGATATAAAGATCTTCGGCAAGGCGTCTGGATGCTTTGCTTCCACTTTTTGAAGCTGCTTCGTTGTCAAGCCTCTCCATGTACATACGTAGTGAACCCAGCCCCTGGGTTTCAGTTATCTCGACTGCATGATTGACCTTCATTATTTCTGCAAGGATTGAGATGGCACCGTATACCGAAGGATCCGGTGTTCCTCCTCTGAGTTCGCCCTGCAATTTAGCCTGTAATCCGAGAAGGTCCTTTTTTGAAACGTATTTCCTGTTATGTACGGGATATCCCAGTTCAGTGAGCTTTTTGAACCTGTCATCAAGCACTTTGCTTAACAGGTCTTTTATTTCCCTCATTCCTTCAGGAAGATCGATTCGCTTCCATTCTATTTTTTTCTTGTGTATATATGGGACAACATCACTGTCAGACTCTGTTTTAACAGCCACGGATTCTATATTCAATGATTGGCATACCTCGGCTATCTTTTCATCCGAACTTCCCGGACTTGCTGTTATGCCCAGACAAAGTGGTTCTTTTGCAGTTTCAAAATACTTTTCAGCAATGTAAGTATAAGCATAATTGCCAACAGCCCGGTGTGCCTCGTCAAATGTAATGTGGGTAACATCCTCAAGACTTATCTTCTTTGTAAGGATATCGTTCTCTATAACCTGGGGTGTTGACACGATGACCTTTCCTTTCTTCCAGAGTTCAGCTCTTTTAGCAGGAGTAACACTACCTGTGAAAGTAAGGACCTCTTCTTCCTGAAGATCGAATGCGCTCCTGAAAAAAGCAGCGTGTTGCTCAACCAGTGGTTTTGTAGGTGAGAGCACCATGACCTTGCCGCCGTATTTCTCAAGGCGGGATGCCATCACGAGAAGTGAAACAATAGTTTTTCCAAGACCAGTGGGAAGAACAACCAGTGTTGACAGTTCAAGTGCTTTGCCTGCCAGATCAAGCTGGTATAGCCTCTGCTCGACAGTATCTGCTTTTATCAGAGGGTGTTTGATGTATTCAGGCATGTTCATGGCTCTGGGGTTTGCCATATATACACTCTACAGGCTTTTAAACCTGAGCTAAGCAGGGTGAAAGTATTCTTCTAAAAAATAGCTCAGAGTGCCTGACCGGCACTCTCAAATTTCCTGTTCCCGTATATCATTTCATAGACAATATCTGCAATTCCTTCAACAGGAGTACGGACCTGTTTCATACTGTCTCTGTCCCTGATGGTCACGGTATTATCTTCAAGCGTATCATAGTCGATGGTAATGGAATACGGTGTCCCTATCTCATCATTTCTTCTGTACCTTCTTCCGATTGTACCGGAGTCGTCATAAGAAACAAGGATACCCCTGTCCTTCATCTGTTTTTCAATCTCTTTTGCAGGGATGATGAGCTCTTCTCTTGTAAGAAGCGGGAGTATAGCTACCTGTACTGGTGCAACTTCCTTTTCGAGTTTCATGACAATCCTCTTCTCTTCTTCAGAATCTTCTTTCCCGGAGACCATTTCTTCCTCAAAGGCATGCTCCATTGTGGCATAGAATATTCTGTCGATACCGTATGATGGCTCGATGACGTGAGGGATGATATTCTCTCCGCTTATCTTTACTGTCTCTTCAGCGAATTTGACAACATCTCTCGGAACGGTCATAGCTTCACCATCAACCATTATGGTGATGTTTTCCTGCTCCAGTTCTTCCCGGCTCAGGGATTTTAATGCATTGGCTGCATCCTTTGCTTTGCTCTTGAAGAGTGGTCCGAGCTTGCCCATATCAGGTTTGACCACAAATTGTGTAACCATCCTTGGTTCGCTGTACTCTCTGTATATCGAGAGTTCAGTATTGCTAATTGCGGCATGTGCCTTCAGGTCATAATCAGTTCTGTCGGCGATTCCTACAACTTCAACCCATCCGAACCTGTCTGTTTCTATCTCAGCATCCCAGCAGTCAATGGCGTAGTGTGCCATTTCATCCTTTTTGTGCTGCCTGAATCTCATTTTGTCTGCTGTAATCCCTATGCGCTGGAGGAAATGGTCGGTAAGTCCGATATGGTATGCCAGGAATTCATGGGCAATGGTTCCGTTCTCGACAGCTTCACCGAGTGTCATTTTTTCTACCTTTTCCCTTTCCTGAGCATCATCTGAATAAAGACTTACTTCCTTGTCGGCAAATCTGCTGAATTCAGGATGCTTCTTATCATTTGGATCTATGAATATTTCAGCTTCTGCCTGAGTGAATTCCCTGAGCCTGATAACTCCCTGTCTGGGTGAGATCTCATTACGGTATGATTTTCCTATCTGGGTTGCACCGAATGGAAGTTTTTCACGGTAGAATCTTGCAAGCCTTAAAAAGTTCACAAACATTCCCTGTGCGGTTTCGGGGCGCATATATCCCGTTCTGCCATTACCTGGACCTATGTTTGTCCTGAACATAAGATTGAATTCATATGTTTTTCCGAGCTCGCCCTGACATTCCGGACACTTTATATTGTTCTCTGTGATAACATTGTCAAGTTCTTTATCGCTCAGTGCATCGGCTACTGCTACTATCTTATCTACCAGATGGTCCGCTCTGAAAGCTTCACCACAGTCTTTACATTCGCAAAGAGGGTCTGAGAAACCACCTACATGACCGGAAGCAACGAAAACATCTTCTATTCCGATGGTCGGAGATTCGATCTCCATGAACCCTTCACGAATAACATACGCTTCCCTCCATATCTGTTCTATTCTTCGTTTGAGAGTGCTTCCAAGAGGTCCGTAATCGTAAAATCCGGCAGTGCCTCCATAAAGCTCAAAAGAGTTCCATAAGAATCCCCGACGCTTTGCCAGTTCTATCACTTGTTCGTATTTATCCATAGATTATCCTCTTATATCCGAGTTTGCTATTCGCATTTTATATATGTATTAATGAAACCTTCGATATGCCCATTGCATTTAATAGTAACGAAAGTGTTTTTTTTGATAGTTATGTTCATCTATTTTGAAAAGCATGTAGTTAAATCCAAATTAGGATGTCATAAGGTTTATATGCATGTCCATATATCGTATACTTTGAGCAAGGTCGAATCTCAATCAAATCATATCATATCGTACCACCATCTTATATGATTCAATTGGTCATTTCAACTTTGGCCTTGCTCTTCCTACTCTTTCTTCTCTGTGTAGTGGACATTTTTCTGTTAAAATGACATTTTATTTCTATAAGGATTTGAAGAAATTCTTTTTTGTAAAAAAAGGTGACTATCTGTATTTTATAAAATGTGTTTGTGGGGTTTAGACAAAACCCCCTTGTTTCCACTGGAACGAACAAAAGAATTAAGTGATCATTCTGTTTCGAGAATTTCTGCCGGGGTCATTCCTTTGTGCACAATCTTCGAAATATGTGATACAAGTCTTGTTGGATCTTCTGACTGGAACACATTTCTTCCTATGGCTACACCTTTTCCTCCGGCCTGAAGTGAATCATATATCATCTCTATAAGTTGCTTTTCGGTTTCCATTCTCGGGCCACCGGCAATTACTACTGGAACAGGACATCCGTTGACA
>JAASSR010000127.1 GCA_021767785.1 Methanolobus sp. | reverse complement strand
TTTTTTCATTCCTTTCATATAACTGTGTAATAATGTAGTTAATAGTTATTCAGATACACTAAAACTCTTTTTTGTGTATTACAATGACGCTAAAGTATATATTAATACCTGACCAATTCAAAATTAGTAAGAAATGGGCATCTGTTTCCGACGATACATAAAAATGTCTGACAAATGGTCCTCAAGGATGACATGTCAGGAAGCCTGAAACGGGGGAATATAGTGAGCATACAGGGCAGAACAGTATGGTATATGAGTGTGGATCCTGCAGGAGACAAAAGCAAAATCTGTATTGATAAAAAAATTGTCACTTTTGATATCAACATTCATCTTATGGAAGAGCTCAGTGGTGAATTACAGGAATTCAGCACATCATTCAGAGAGCACAAAAAGGAAGAAGCCTTAAAGGAGATCTATCAGGAATTTGACAGGGACTTCCGTGGAGAACTTGGCCGTGAGTTCAAAAAACTTGGAAAGGACATGGATTCAAAAGAAGGTTTCCATAAGATAGTTCACCTTAACAAGAAGGTACTAGATTTCACAACCAGGATGAAAAACCTGGATAATCTTATGCAGGACTTTGATGAATTCGAAAGACAGGAACGTTTTAAAAAAATCATAGTCGACCGTTTAATGACAATAGAAGCTTCCAGGCTCATGAACTGGTATGATGATGTAATGCGATTCATGAACGAAGTCAACATCGGCGACATGATAATAATGCCAATGAAAGAATACGGATACTTTGCAGTAGGGAAGATAAAAGGAGAATATGAGTTCAGACAGGTTACTCCGAACATAAAGCATCTCAGAAAGGCTCGATGGAAGAAAAGGATGATCTTCTCAGAAGAGCTCCATTCCCGGCTTCCAATGATGCAGAATGTGCTGAAGCTTGATGCTGATACCGAGGCATTTGTACTGAAACTTATACACGAACAATGGTTCATTGACAGAAAGGAATAAAGGAGAACATATTATGCATTACGGACTTGGAATAGATGCAGGTGGAACCTACACCGATGCCGTGATATTGAGAGGTAGCGACGGAGCTATTGTAGACTCATATAAGTCCTTTACCACATATCCAGAACTTGAGAACGGTATTAAGGATGCCCTTGATCATCTTAATCCCGAATATCTCAAACAGGTGAACCTTGTTTCAGTATCTACAACCCTTTCAACGAACTCACTACTGGAAAGTACCGGCATGCCCGTGGGTCTTGTACTTGTAGGAGAACATCCGGATAATGAACCATATCCCGGAGAACATATCATATCAATATCAGGTGGCCATGATCCCAGAGGAACTGAAGAGTTTGAACTTGATCTTTCCAAATTGAACTACTTTGCACGCAACACAAAGGATCATGTATCTGCTTATGCCGTTTCCGCTATCTTCAGTACACGTAATCCGGAACATGAATTACGTGTAAAAGAACTTCTGACAAAAGAGACCGGACTTCCGGTTGTATGTGGACACGAGCTGACCCAGGCTCTCGGAGCTTATGAACGGAGCATTACTGCAGTACTCAATGCCCAGCTGATACCCATAACATACAAATTCGTTAATTCAGTTGCCAAAGACCTGAAAAAGAGAGGCATTAATGCCCGAATACTCATGCTCAAAGGTGACGGTTCGGTCTATAATATAGAAGATGCCATGGAAAAACCGGTGGAGACTATCTTTTCAGGTCCTGCTGCAAGTCTTCTGGGTGCTTCATATCTGGCAAAGAAAGATACATGTGCTGTCATAGATGTAGGCGGCACCAGTACGGATGTTGCAATGCTTAAAGAAGGAATTCCTGAAATAAGCGAATCCGGCTCAGTTGTCGGTGGCTGGAAAACCAGAGTCAGGGCCATGAAGATGGAAACCTTTGCCAACGGCGGAGACAGTCATGTATGGGTAAAGGATAAGGAAATCAATATTGGACCCCGCAGGGTCATTCCACTATGTATCGCGGCGGAAAAGTATCCGGATTTCATCAGGATACTGAAAAGGAACAGAATACTTTCCCGCCAGATGATGGATATCCACTACCAGCCAACAAAGTTCTTTGTGAGAACAGATTATCCGGCAAAGGGACTGAGTGAAAAGGAAGCCCAACTCCTGAAATACATAAATTATGAACCGGTATCCATAAATGATCTCTCGGATACGTCCAATGTCCCTCCTTCAAATAAAGTGCTGGACTCTCTCCTGCAGAAAAGACTGATTCAGGCCATTGGATTTACTCCTACTGACGCACTCCATGTACTCAAAGTTTACAACCAGTGGAATTACCATGCTGCTGATCTTGGAGCTTTTTATCTTTCCAAGTTCAGTCAAATGGGGAAGTTCGAGTTCTGTTCCCTTGTAAGAAAGATGCTTGCAAGTAACATGGGCTTTGGTCTGATGTCATATATATACCCACATCATCCTGAAGAGGTCATTCGGGATGGGGTCAATGGAGAATATCCTGCAGGATATTGTGTGAATGTTCCCACAGTACTGCTTGGAGGACCAGTGAAAAGTTACACAGACGATTTCAGATCTATCATAGGTGGAGACATAATTGTCCCGGAATATGCCGAAGTTGGTAATGCCATCGGTGCGCTTGTGGGAAAAGGTGTCAAAAAAGTTGAAATGCTTATCAGGGCACAGTCCCCCGAAGAACTTGACAAGAACTTCTTTGTATTCTCTCCCCTCGGAAGGCATGGTGTTGTCACATACTCGGAGGCTATTGAACATGCTATAGATATAGGTAAGGATATCGTCCTTGACTATGTAGAAAGATGTGGGGTCAGTCGTCAGGAGACCGAAATAAATATCACAAGTAAAACAGCTTCTCCTCCGGACTGGACCCATGTCCCCCTCCAGACCATAATCACTGTGATGGGAGTTGGCAATCCACTTATGGTCCTTAAAGATTGAAGGTGATCTCATGAAGAAAAATGATGAATACTCGGAAGAGTATAAAGAACAACTCAGAGCTCTGTATGAGGAGAACAAAGAAACCATTCATTACATGGCTAAATCCGGAACCCTCAGAAGAAAAGCTGAAGCACTTGAGCTTTTGAATATACTGGATATCGAACCTTAGAATAACAATTTTATTTATGCCTGCAACCGGATATTTGCAATTATATTGTCTATGGAAATCTGAGGACTATGCGGATAGTTGCCACTATAATGCTTGAATGAGATTACAATGTGAAATCACTCTTTGCCTGCACAATATAATAATATGTAGATGCCATATTTATTTCAATGAATTCAATATTGAACAGATTGATCCCAAAGCAGCGCAAGATGTCCACCAAACTTGGAGGCATACTGATAATCGTGGGGGAGACAATGTTCCTGTTCTCCCTGCTGAACTTCCTGATGATCACCAGATTGCAATACTACAGTTCAGGTGACAGTTTCATGAGGACGCTCTTTCCTCATTACCTGTTATTCCTTACAGCACTGTTCATTGTTGCTTTCATCGGAATGTGGATGGCATATGTGTACATCTTCCCCAGTAAACAACGCTTTTCACAAGAACAGGCCATAAAGGACAACAGAAGTCCTCTGTACAACAAAGTACTGGAGATTGAAAATGAGATAGATGAACTGAAAAGTGTTGTTCTTGAAATATCAGAAAAAGTTGATGATATTGCGGAAAAAGATAAACATTAGTATAGTCATTAAAAACCATATTTATATACGTAACTATGGCAATAGAAATCGATCCGCTTTTTGAAGAACCTGCACTTGTGGTAAGCAATGAGTCAAAGGCACTGGTAGTTGCAGATATCCATCTTGGAATTGAGTGGGACCTTTATAGAAGTGGTTTCTCAATCCCAAGCCGCATGAAGTATGGTCTTGAAAGGATTGTCGCATATATTGAAAAAACATCACCTGACAGGATAATCCTGCTTGGTGACGTGAAGCACAATGTGCCCCGGATATCCTGGCAGGAAAGAGATGAGATACCTTATTTCCTTTCAGTTCTTGCAGATCATGCAATAGTGGATATCTTTCCCGGCAATCATGACGGTGGTATAGAATACCTGCTCCCTGAGAAAAGAAACATCACCGTGCATCCAGTACGTGGTTCTGTAATTGAAGATGTGGGTTATTTCCACGGACATACATGGCCTGACCCGTCCCTGCTTAAAGCGGACTATATAATAACCGCCCACAATCATCCTACTATCCGGCTTACTGATTCGCTTGGTTATGCCACAGTAGAACAAATCTGGATAAGGACACACCTGAATCATGAAGTCCTGCAGGAACACTTTTCAAGCCTTGAGCTTAAAAAAGAAAATGGTAACTGGAACGATCCTGAAGTTATAATAGTACCGTCCTTCAATGAACTATGTGGTGGTATTGCCTTCAATGAGTCCATGCATGATGACCTTCTTGGGCCTTTGTTCTCATCAAAAGGTGTGGATATTGACAATGCTTTGGCTTATCTCCTGGACAGCACACAGCTTGGAAAATTAAAGAATATAAGAAAACTTGAAGAAAGTAAGATGCGGCCTTCCCGCAAAAAACGTAAGGGAATTAAAAGATGAGTTTCGGGAACATATTCGATTTCTTTAATCCGAAAATACGGGATGCACTTGAAAAACAGGATTTTAAAGCTCCTACCGAACCACAGGAAAAAGTATTTCCATATATCCTGAAAGGAGACCATACGTTTCTAATAGCTCCGACAGGTTCGGGAAAGACCGAATCAGCTGTTATTCCAATATTTCATGATATTCTTGCCAAAACAAAGGAGGAGAGAACTGGCATTTCCGCACTTTATATTACTCCCCTGCGTGCCCTTAATCGTGATATG
>JAASSR010000048.1 GCA_021767785.1 Methanolobus sp. | reverse complement strand
ATGGAAAGGGCAAAGTTATTTATTTCAATGCGGGTTTTTATTCCCTAGTCTGACAGCCCTGTTTTGAAGTACTATTATAGTTATTGTCACAGGGATACATATAGAAAGGATAGGACGAACAGATACAATTTCCACAAGGTACAGCTACTTAAGCCATTCCGGATAAGAGCCGGTTTTGACCTTATCTGAACTTCATGATCAAACATTATCAAAGGTTTCAATTGAACAGGTGACATTATGACATGTGATGATTTTAAAGACCCTTTTGGGTCCAAACAGACCATCAATATCGCTGACAAAAAGGTAACTATCTTCAGCTTGAAAAAACTGGAAGAGATGGGAATAACAAAAATCTCCAGATTGCCTTACTCTATCAGAGTATTACTTGAAGATATTTTGAGGAATATAGACGGAAAAGTAATTAGTGAAGATGATGTGAAAAACCTTGCTGGCTGGAGCCCGGAAGGGGTCCCCTCAGTGGATATACCCTTCATCCCTTCAAGGGTACTGATGCAGGATTTCACAGGAGTTCCTGCAGTAGTTGATATTGCAGCCATAAGATCAGCTATGGAAAGACTGGGTGGAGATCCTTCAACCATAAATCCGGTGATCCCTGCAAATCTTGTTATCGACCACTCTATACAGATCGACTATTACGGTACATCATATGCACGGAACTGCAATGAGAAGTATGAATTCCATCGTAACAGAGAAAGATATGAATTATTACACTGGGCACAGAGCGCTTTTGATAATCTGAAAGTGTTGCCTCCGGCAAGTGGTATCATACATCAGGTGAACCTTGAATATCTTGCGTCTGTAGTACATCTTAAAGAAAAATGTGGAGAGCTTGTTGCTTATCCGGATACACTTGTAGGTACTGATTCACATACAACAATGATAAACGGACTTGGAGTTCTTGGCTGGGGAGTCGGAGGAATAGAAGCTGAAGCTGTTATGCTTGGTCAGCCTTACTACATGCCTATTCCGGAAGTTGTTGGCTTTAAACTCACAGGAGACCTTAAAGAAGGTATCACATCAACAGACCTTGTACTCACCGTTGTGCAAATGCTCAGGGAACATGGAGTCGTAGGCAAGTTCGTGGAATTCTACGGACCCGGTTACAAAGCTCTTGAACTGACAGACAGAGCAGTGCTTGCCAACATGGCTCCTGAATACGGAGCCACCATGGGATTCTGTCCGGTTGACGAAGTCACTCTTGATTATCTTAAGATGACAGGTCGAAGTGATGAGCAGATCGATCTTGTAAGGCAGTACTGCAAAGAACAGGGACTTTTCCTTGAAACGGATGCAAAGGACCCTGAATTCACCTCAACACTTGAACTTGACATAGGCACTGTGGAACCATCACTTGCAGGACCTAAAAGACCACAGGATCGTATACCAATCCAGGACATGTCAAGAGCTTTCCACCAGACAATGAAAGAAGTATTCACCGAAAAGAGCGGTAAGGAGATCAAAGAAGGAGATCCTGACTACAGCAGATGGCTCAGTGAGGGTGGATACAGTGTTTCAGAGATAATGCATCCGCATCACACGGGCATTACAAGGATCAAATGTGCAGACGATGACATATCCGTAACCCATGGATCAGTTGTAATCGCCTCCATCACATCATGTACCAACACTTCAAGTCCTTCGTTGATGATCGGTGCCGGTCTGGTTGCTAAAAAAGCAGTCGAAAAGGGACTGAAGGTCAAACCTTTTGTCAAAACAAGCCTGGCACCAGGTTCCCGTGTGGTCTCTGATTACCTTGAAAGAGCAGATCTTATGCCATACCTGGATGCACTTGGCTTCCACCTTGTAGGTTACGGATGTCTGACATGCATAGGTAATAGTGGACCCCTCAGGGAAGCTGTTTCAAGTGAGATCGAAAACAAGGATCTCACAGTTGCCGCAGTACTGAGTGGTAACAGGAATTTCGAAGGCAGGATCAATTCCCAGGTTAAGGCTAACTACCTTGCATCACCTATGCTTGTGGTCGCCTACGCACTTGCAGGTACTGTTGACATTGACCTTACAAAGGATCCTATTGCATGTGACCCTAATGGACAACCTGTATATCTTAAAGACATATGGCCAGGCAGAGAAGAACTTGATGAATACATTCGCAGTGCGGTTACACCGGAAATGTTCGAGCAGGAATATTCCAATGTCTACGAAGGTACCGAGCTCTGGAGAAGTCTTGATGCACCTGAAGGTCTGCTTTATGAATGGGATACAGATTCAACGTACATCCAGGAACCGCCTTTCTTCAAAGATTTCCCACTTGATGTCAAAGAACTGAAAGACATAAAAGGAGCGCGTGCTCTCGCACTGGTGGCGGACAGTATAACAACAGATCACATTTCACCGGCAGGTGCTATTCCTGCATCCTATCCTGCAGGTCAGTATCTGATATCTAAAGGTGTAAACGAAAAGAGCTTCAATTCATATGGTTCCAGACGTGGTAACCACGAAGTCATGATGAGGGGAACCTTCGGAAATGTGCGCCTTAAGAATAAACTTGTGGGAAGAGAAGGTTCATGGACCATACATCTGCCTGATGAAAATGAAATGCCAATCTATGATGCTGCAATGAAGTACATGGAGGAGAAGGTACCTCTGGTAGTCATTGCAGGCAAAGAATACGGAACCGGCAGCTCACGCGACTGGGCAGCGAAGGGTACTCAACTGCTTGGCATTAAAGCTGTTATAGCCGAATCCTTTGAGAGAATACACCGCAGCAATCTTGTTGGTATGGGAGTGCTGCCCCTGCAGTTCAAAGACGGTGAATCTGCGGAAAGTCTCGGACTTACCGGAAAAGAAACATTCGATATCACAGGGATCAGAGGTCTCAAACCATTCGGTGAGCTAACGGTAATCGCCAGGTCGGAAGACGGAAAGGAAAAATCATTCAATGTCGATGTTCGTCTTAATTCCGATATGGAAATAGAATACTACATGAATGGTGGAATACTTCATAAATTCCTGAGAGACAAGATAAAAGGAGAATGAAATTATTTCTCCTTTTAAGTTTTTGATATGTTGTTCATTTTGATATGATTATTGAATAGCTGGAATAACTTCTAAAGTTGACTGACATTTATTTTATAATTATATCTTAATTCAAACAAAGTTTATATATTGATAATTAAAAGGTAATATTGGGAATATTCTGTCAAAACGGAAATTTGATCCATCAGGGGATTTTTATGGAAGAGATGAAAAAAGGCCTTGAAGGTGTAGTAGCTCTGGATACAAGAATATCATATATTGATGGTATCCAGGGAATCCTGAAGTACAGAGGAATCAATATAGAGGAGCTGGCTGATCTTTCTTATGACATCGTATCCTATCTACTGATCAATGGAAAGATCCCCGATTATGAAGAAACAAATGATTATTCCCGAATGCTCAAAGAGAATCGACAGATCAATGGTAAACTAATAGAAGTACTCAAGAACTTTGAATTTGGTATTGAAGCCCTTGACAGCCTTAGAACTGCGATTTCCTGCATAGCTCATTTTGATGAGCAGAACAACCATCATACACCTGATGCAAACAAGAACAAATCCATAAGATTAGTTGCAAAATTCCCTACTATCGTTGCAGCCCTGCATCGCAGTAGTTTCGGAAAGGAACCCATCCAGCCCAGAGAAACTCTTTCACATGGCGCTAATTTCCTTTATATGCTCACTGGCAGGGTACCAACAGAACTCGAAGCTGAAGCAATGGAAAAAGATCTCATACTCAGTGCCGAGCATGAATTGAATCCATCTACTTTTTCACTGAGAATAGCGGCATCAACTCTTTCAGACATGTACTCTGCTGTGATATGTGGTCTGTGTACACTAAAAGGTCCCCTGCATGGAGGAGCCAGAAAAGGCGTAATGGATATGCTTGACGAAATTAGCAATCCCGGCATTACCAAAGACTATGTTCTCCAGAAGCTCGAAAGAAAAGAAAAAATAATGGGATTCGGGCACCGTGTTTATAAGACCTACGATCCAAGAGCCAGGATATACAAAGATGTTGCCAGACGTCTTGCTATTGAAAATGGAGATACTTACTGGTTTGATCTGGCTGAAGAGATCGAACATATCATGTATCACGAATTCATAGAGATCAGAGGAAAGCCGATATATCCTAACGTGGATTTCTATTCTGCTGTAGTATACAAATATCTGGATATTCCTGCTGAGCTTGCAACCTCGATATTCGCCATGGGAAGGGTCTCAGGATGGATCGCCCATTGTATGGAACAATATTCTGACAACAGGGTCATCAGGCCAAGAGCCCATTTTGTGTAAGCCCCTCTATGCTCCTTTTTTCGCATTTCTGCTTCAGGCCATTGTTCATGTTTTCAAAGCCGTCTCTGGTTCTTTCACCTATGAGATAAATGATAAGGGGTGCCAGGATTCCCTTGAAACGTTCACATTGTATCAACCTGGTCCTGTTCTTATCCAGTTCTTCCAGTCTGAAAGCATGCTCGCCATCAAAGATGCCTTTTATCCAGAGATTACCGATCCATCTGAATTCCTTAAATGGTTCCACTTTATTTATCACTGGACTGAAGTTCATACCTTTGACACCTGGTGGTTGCATGAAAACCTTTAGTTTTGAACCGAATTCGAACTTTCCTTTTATGCTGGGTATAAAAGAATTCCAGGATCCATAGTTTTCGAAATCTGTCAGAATGTTCCATACCTCTTTGACAGGAACATCAATTATTACATCCGTACATATCTTATGCATTGCAAGATGAGCCTCCGATAATGGAAGTTACAAGAAAAAGACAATAATTAGTCACATGAAATACCTGTTATTATGTAGATTATTATGATATTTTATAAATATATTTTTTATTATTTAAATTTATATTATTAACCAACTATGATATTAAATTTATAATAACGAGATAAAGTGCAAATCTATTACAGGTATGTGTATCATTATCTGTTTCCTTTAAGAACTGAAAGGCTAAAAACCTTACTCTATTATAATGGAAAAGCAACTTTTATTCAAATTAATAATAACCCATCTAAGCATTATTATATGGCCTCATACATATGAGAGGAGAAGTAAACTCTATAAAGGTAATAAACATGACTGATAAAAAAACACATGGTGTTCCTGCACTGATCTCTTTTTTCATTCCGGGATTGGGACAACTTATCAAAGGCGAATTCTTCAAAGCTATAGGTATATGGGTCGTACTGGCCTTTTGCTGGTTGCTGCAATTCATTCTCATAGGTTATCTGTTAGGATTTATTGTCTGGATCTGGCAGATATACGATGCCTATAATAATTGATGAACATGAGAGTAAAACCATCATTAAAAAAAAGAAGATCAGAAAATATCTCTCAGACTGGTAATCCTCTCGCCTTTAGCACCCTGCACGCTTACTTCAAAATCTTTGAAACTGGGAACACCACTACCACCTGTCTCATCAGGAACAAGCGCATTGGACCAGGGACTGTTCACCATGTAGGCAATGCCAGTATGAGATTCTTCAGACTCCGAGCCCTCTGCTTTGACAACAACCTTACCAGATTTATTTTTCACAATAACAGTTTCTCCTTCCTTTATCGAGAGCTTGACAATATCCTTTGGATCCAGCTTGATAACTGCCGAAAGTTTGCAGTAATCCTCGCCGAAACGTGACGATTCCTGAGCTGTGTTCTGGAACACATCCCTGAAGGTAACCACTTTCAACTTTATTTCAGGGGATGAAAGAAATTGTCCGAATCCCATCAGATCGCCTCCTTTATTCTTCTGAGTATCTCCTCATCGGTGAGATTATCAGTATCGATCACCTTTTTCAATTCAACTTCCACACCATCCATACGCATGGCAGTCCCACCGGCTTCAACACCGCTGAGAGCACAGGGAATTGTCACTGTGGATTTAGTTGCCGTAAGATTTCTGCAAGGGTCAATAGTGATGAGTGGAATTTCCGCAAGATACCGGGCAACTGAAAGTGGCAGACTTGAAAGAGGATCTGAACCAATAATAAGTGCGGCATCAACCGATCTGTTCCTTAGAGATTCAATAACCGAAAAATCAGCTCCATGTTTGACGCTGTTGTCTTCGCCATCAAATTTGACACGATTGATATATCCGGTCTTATCAAAAAGATTTTGATTGAAACCTCTCATATTATATTGACCCACCATGGGCAGAAGATGGAAAGAGGAAACTTCGTTGAGCTTGTCCATCAATATGAACAGTGGTTCGAGTTCATCAAGGGAATATACCAGTCCCAGACCGACACAAATAACTCCGAACTTTGCTTTTTTCAGCACGTTTGCAAGTTGCAGTATTTTTTTCTTATCAAAATCAAAGGATGTCTTTGGAACCTTGCCGGACAGTGCACTTACAAGAGCTTCCATGAACTCAGCGTCTGCTGCCATGGGAATACGGTAGAAGTTACTTTGACCACAAATTTCCGCTGTATCTGATTTTCTGATATCGATGGCTATTGCGGTCCTGTCCTCTTCCCATCCCCTCTGGCGCTCATTACCTCTTGGGAAATAGGAATATCTTGAAAGATGACGGGGGTGTGAGTTGGAAGGGTCCGCTCCCCAGAATACAATTACATCTGCTTTGTGTCTTATATCATCCAGAGTGCATGTTTTTAATTTGTCCTGAAGTATAGCCTCAATTATGGGACCCTGACAGAAAGATGAAGTGTCATCAAGATAGGCACCTGTTCTTTTTGCAATATCAATAGATAGTTGCTGGGCTTGTGAACTTGAATTCCCATGACCGAATATCAGCGGATCCTTTGCCTCTCGAAGTATATCGGCAGCTTTTGTAATGGCAGCATCAACATCTGTTTTTTCATCATCCACTGTACATTCCATAGGATCACTACACCCTTTCATACGTGCAACACCTTTGCGACATGCTGAATTAACCTTTGTTACTTTCCCATCTTCAATCTCAACCTCAATATCATCACAGAGAAGTGCACAGCCTGGACAAACGTAATATTCAGTCAAATGATCACCACACAAAATAAGAACACAAGTAGTTTAAACAAATTCTATGGCCTTTGTAGGGCATGTATCTATACAGGCAACACAAAGTATCTTATTCTCTCCGAAGCGACGACATTCCTCAACATTTCTTGCCTTTACAACACCATCTTCAACCTTAAAAATCACTTTATCAGAGGTAGGTGCCTTCCCGCTACCTGCACCCTGAGGATCATTGGCTACGTTGACCGGACAGGCAACCACACAGTTACCACATCCGATGCATTTGTCATCATGAACAATAAGACCCGTCTCTGTAACATCCCCTACAGGAGCTATTATCTCAGAGAGCTTTTCATAATTGTCCTTATACTTTTCTTCATTCACAAGAGGAATACAGTCATCAACTTTCACCTTGCGTGCGAGAAGATCAACAGCAAATGCCATACATGTACTCTTTCCGCATTCCTTACAGTTTGTTTTAGGAAGTAACTGATATATTTCCATTACATTTGCCATTTTTATCACCTTTGTTGCTATTGCCTGCTCATCTGAAATTGCATCATGTTATAGGCATTTAATACCTGATAATGACTTTTGGATCTAATAATCAAACTTTAAAGAACAATGAACAATGGCAACTACCATCGTTTTCAATCTCGTCCTCATGATAAATGCAGGGACAGATTATTTTGCGGTCCTCTTTTTCATCACCGGATCTTAACCTGCACGGACAATATTGTTTACCCTGCTCTTTTCTGTTCCTGGCAAGCCCTTCGATTACCATATGAAGCATTTCTTCATCAGGATTGAGGATAAAACCTTTCTTCTTTGCATATTTTGCTGCCCATTCGTGTGTTTTTTCCATTATTGGTGCAAGGTCGGTCATAGATGATCTCCGATATCGTGGATTAGAAATATGAAAGGTATATTATTGATATCATTATTTATCTATTTCCCATTGCGACAATCCGGCTTTATTGCAGTCTCTGGTTCAATAGAAGTCCGGGAACAGAAGGGAAGTAGAATGCAGGGCTCTGTAGAGATCCTGCGAATTGCAATTTCAAAGTCATCAACACTCAACTACTTTAAACAACGCAAAAACACAAGGATGCGAAGACGCAAAGTTAACGTTCCTTGCACTCTTGCATTGATCATATCACAAGGATTTCTACAGAGCCGAATGCCGGATTAACCGGCTTACATCATTTTTGTCTTCTCCGTCTGGCGTGGAACTTTAACCACCAGAAAACGGAAAAGGCTGTCACTTTCATTCATCAGTCTGTGTGGTATTTTTGCAGGACTATCCACAAGCATGTCCTTTGTAACTTTTTGTTGCTCATCTCCGATCTCAACGACACCCTCACCTTCAAGTACATAGAAGAAAACATCCACCGGAGTAGAATGCTTCTTGAGCGCATCTCCGGGTTTGAGCTGCATGTGCATCACCTGGGCATTTTCAGTGTCGTAGAGCTTGTGTACGGTTACACCGTGAGGATTGTCTTTTTTCTCTGCATCTTTATAACTTATTATTTTCATTCCTTCACATCCTGAAATATATGTTTAGATGAGGACTTTGAGATCCTTTTCAACTGTGCTGTTCGGTCTGATATTGAAGTTCTCAACAAGGACATTGAGTACGTTCGGTGAAACAAATGCCGGCAGTGTGGGACCGAGCATTATGTTCTTTACACCAAGGCTCAGCAGTGCGAGCAGAACAAGGACCGCTTTCTGTTCATACCAGGCAATATTGTACGAAACAGGCAGGTCGTTGATATCCTCAACACCAATGGCCTCTGCAAGTGCCTGTGCTATGACAACCAGTGAATAGGAATCATTACACTGTCCTGCGTCAATTACCCTCGGAATACCACCAATCTCACCAAGATCAAGCTTATTGTAGCGGTATTTTGCACATCCGGCCGTCAAGATGACCGTATCATCAGGAAGAGCCTCGGCAAAGTCGGTGTAGTAACTTCTTTCCTTGTGCCTTCCGTCACATCCAGCCATAACGACGAACTTTTTGATCTGGCCACCTTTTACAGCAGCGATGATCTTATCTGCAACAGAAAGTGCAGATTCGTGGGCAAAGCCTCCCATGATAGTACCTTCTTCAAGCTGCTCCGGTGCTTTGCATGATCTTGCCTGTTCGATGATCGCCGAGAAATCCTTCCCTCCGTCCTCACCGGCTTTTATGTGAGTGACACCGTCAAAACCTGCTATGCCGGTTGTATATATCCTGTTGAGGTAGCTTTCTTTCGGAGGAACTATACAGTTTGTGGTCATGAGTATAGGACCATTGAACTTCTCAAACTCGTTTTTCTGTCTCCACCATGATCCTCCATAATTTCCAACGAAGTTGTCGTACTTCTTAAAAGCCGGATAGGAATTTGCCGGAAGCATTTCACCGTGGGTATAGACATCGACACCTGTTCCACGGGTCTGTTCAAGTAGCTGTTCAAGGTCACGGAGGTCATGTCCGCTAATAAGAATACCCGGATTATCCCTGACACCTATATTAACTGCGGTTGGCTCGGGATTTCCGTAGGTAGTGGTGTTCGCTTTATCAAGCAGTGCAAGGGTTTTTACACCAACAGAACCACATTCCAGGACCATGGGTACCAGTTCATCAACACCCATATCGTCATCCATGGTTGCAAGCAGTGCCCTTTCCATGAACGCCATGGTCTCATCGTCCTTATAACCGAGGACATTAGCATGGTGGGCGTAGGCAGCCATACCTTTCAGACCATAGGTAAGCAGTTCTCTCAGAGAACGAACGTCCTCGTTCTGCGTAACAAGTATACTTGTGTCCACATTGTTAATGCTCTCAGATGTGACCTTTGCCATAAGTGGAAGTTCCTCACCTGCATTGGGGCCTGCGCCCAGAATCTTCTCTTTTATCCAGCGTGGAAATGATGAGCCTGACTTTTCTGTAATCACCTTTTCAGCAAGAAGTTTTTTCTTAATGTTATCCTTAATATCAAAACCTTCATCGATCATTCTTTTGATGTCAGTTTTACTGAAGTTGGTGTTCGTTACGGTTGCAAAGAGTCCTTCCAGTATGAACTCATCGGTCTTTGCATCGTTCAGTTTGTTTGCTCTTGCTTTTGAATTATAGAAAGCTAGACTTTTCAGAACATAGATAAGATCATCCTGAAGATCCGCAACATCCGCTTTTTTCCCGCATACACCGTTCTTTGTGCAGCCAGTACCATTCAAAGTCTCTTCACATTGATAACAGAACATTTTATTCACTTTTCCTAACACGATATCTTTTTGATACTGCTATATAAGAGATACTTACATATAAGAAGGGCAGTTTCCAGTTAGATACCGTAATTCAAAAAAAATGCATATCAATCTGAGAGGAGAGATCAGATCAGACATTTTTAAGTTCTTCAACCAGCAGATCATACTGCTTTTCAAGCTCCTGCATGAGAATATCCATTTTATCGATCTGCTGTTTAGTACCAGCTATCTCCATATCTGAAGCAACATTGCTCAAGGCCATACCTCCGATATTAGCCGAAGCCCCTTTTATTTTATGGGCAAATTTACCTACATTTTCAGTTTCTCTTTTGTCTATGCTTTCCTGGAGATTTTTCAGACGTTCAGGCATATCTTCAAGGAAAATTTCAATTAACCTCTGACAGAGAACCCTGTCATTCATTAGCCTTTCAAAAAAGGTCTTTCTGTCAAATACCGGAGAATCATTTGAACCCTTCTTATTTACCGAAAACACATCATATAGGGCTATGTCTTTTTGCAATATGCCCTGCCATTTTTCCAGTAACTCCATCAGGGACTGTAACGAAACAGGTTTTGAGAGATAATCATTCATACCTGATTCCAGGCAGCGTTCTTTATCGCCTTTCATTGCATATGCGGTCATTGCAATTACGGGAATCTCAGGATCAAGAACTTTGGACCGATGGTTCCGTATGAACCTGGTAGCTTCAAGACCATCCATTTCAGGCATCTGCACATCCATGAGCACAAGATCGTAAGGAATTATTTCCAGTGCTTTTACAGCTTCTATACCATTAGCAACAGTATCCGCATGATATCCCAGTTTGCTTAACATCCCCTGAACAACTTTTTGATTGACAATATTATCTTCAGCCAGTAATATTCTCAAATTGTTACGTTGCTTTTCAGATGGGGAGCAAACAGTAACATCATTTTGCTCTTTATTCCTCTTTTTTTCTGAACTGAAGATCCCTGTCAACACATCATGCAGTTCCCGTTGCCGCACAGGTTTGTTCAGATAGGCGGTAAAGTACCTGTTGGAATTCCGGATGTTTGGTCGCTGACCTAAAGAACTTAGCATCACCAGAGGAATACTTTTTAGTTTATCATCTGTTTTTATGAACCTTGCAACAGACTCCCCGTCCATTCCAGGCATATGCATATCAAGAATCACAGCCTGATATTTATCTTCAATTTCACATGCACTATAAAGCGCCTGAAGTGCTGTAGCACCATCCACAGCCTCTTCTACTCTTGCTCCCCAGGAAGTCAAACGTTTGTTCAGTATCTCACGGTTGGTTGCATTATCGTCAACTATCAGGATATGAGTATCAATTATTTCTGAAGAATTGCCTTTATTGTGAGGTATCTCTGTCTGTTTTGAAAGAGGTAGTCTGAACCAGAACTCCGAGCCTGCTCCTTCTTTGCTTTTCACACCAATATCACCACCCATCATCTCAACCAGCTGCTTTGAAATTGCCAGCCCGAGTCCGGTCCCTTCATATTCTCTGGTGGTTGATGCATCAACCTGGTAGAATTTGCCAAACAAATGTTCTTTTTTGTTTTCCGGAATTCCGACACCTGTATCCCTGACTGTAAAAAGTAATGTTGCTTCCCTGTCAGTTTCTGACTCCATACTAACCTGTACAACTACTTCTCCCTCATGTGTGAATTTTACAGCATTTCCGGCAAGATTGGTCAGTATTTGCTGTAAACGGCCGGAGTCACCCCGGACATGTGCAGGGACATCAGGCTCAGCTGCACAGATGAACTCCAGTTTCTTTTCATGTGCTTTTATCGAGATCATGGAAGCAAAATCATCCAGAATGTCATGGAGGTTGAAATCCACAGTTTCAAGTTCCAGTTTGCCGGCCTCTATCTTTGAGAAATCCAGTATATCATTGATGAGCTGAAGTAATGATTCACTGCTCAGGCGAACTATCTCAGCATAATGGCTCTGCTCATCATCGAGCTGAGTTTCCAGAAGTAAACCTGTCATCCCTATGATACCATTCATTGGTGTGCGTATCTCATGGGACATATTGGCAAGGAACTCACTTTTTGCTTTTGTAGCTTCTTCAGCTCTACCCAATGCCAAATCAAGTTCCTTGTTCTTTGTTTCCACCTCATCTGCGTAAGCCATCAATTTTTCTTCAGCTGACTTGCGATCTGTTATATCACGCATTATCCCGACCGAATGCCATCCATCATGAAGTTCGATGGCGGAAAGGGATAGTTCAACTGATATTTCCCTGCCATCCTTACAGAATGCTTCTAACTCCAGAGTTTCTCCTACTGCATTACCTTTTCCGGTCTTTTTAAATTCTGAAAAAGCCTTCTGATAGTATGAACGATAACGCTGAGGTGCCAGCAACAAGTGAAGGTCCTGATTCACAGCTTCTTCTTTTGTATATCCAAATATCCTCTCTGCAGCTTTATTCCAGAAGGATATGCAGCCTCCAGGATCCATCATAAGAATAGCATCCTGTGCAGAATCAGCAATTGCCTTTGTTCTTGCTTCTTCTACCATCAACGCCTGCTCTGACTGTTTTCTTTCAGTTATATCTGTCAGGATCAGAGTTAAACCTATTATGTTCCCTTTATCATCTTTGAGGGGACTATATTTATTAGCATACCATCTTCTGTCAAGAGAGGAATCCCCATATTTCTCAATAAGGGTGAACTCCTCACCTGCAAGTGCCCGATCAAAATTCATTTTTGCCTTTTCTCTGTCCCCGGGGTCGTTGATGTAATCAAGCATGTTGGAACCAACTTCAATATGAGCACCCCATATATGCTCCATTGTTAACTGGTGATTTTTGTTGAAAGCAAGGTATCTGTATTCTCTGTCAATTGCAAAGACCACCACATCCCGGGGACTGTCGATAACGCCCTGTAAAAGACCATAAGCCTGTCTGTATCTCTCTTCACTTTTTTGTATTGCAGCTTCAGCCTTTTTTCGCTCAGTAGCATTCCATACGGAACCCATAAGTAAGGTCAGCCTTAGGGCATCGTCTTCACTATAATCAGATCCCTTGTTAGCAACAGCTACAACTGCAACTATTTGATTGTTTTTTATAACCGGCACAGTCATGTACCTGTATAATTCCACATGTCCTTCAGGATAACCTTTTTTGAGAGGGTTTGGAGCCTGAAAATCGTTGACTATTATTTCTTTTCGCTGTCTGACGGCTTCTCCCCATATGCCTGTGTTCTCAAGTTGATAAATGGTCTGTGGTTCGGTTATGGAACATTCCTTCATAACCCCAGAAGACCATGTATTCAAACTGAACTCTTTCTTTTGCTCATCATAATAGTAGATGTAGCCTATTTCACTCCTGGTAAGTTTTATGGCTTCGTTAAGTGCAAAATCAAGGAAATCCTGTACAGAATCAGTGTTGTACTGGAGAATTGATAAAAGACTTCTTAATCTTTCTTCTCTTAATTGCAATTCTTCTTCAGCTTTTTTGCTCCGGCTGATATCTGTGATAGTACCTTCTATTAAAACAGGTTTATTGTTTTCATCGTATTTTATCCCGGAGTTTTCACGAACCCAGAGGATATCCCCGTCAGGTTTTACAATCCGATACTCTGCTGAAAACCCATCTTCAGATTCTCTTTGTTCTGATGCGTTTTCCAGAATATTGAGATCATCAGGATGGACATATTGATACCATAGACCGGTTTTGTTTAAAAGTACCTGAGGAGAAAAACCCAAGATCCTCTCTGAAGAAGGACTGACATATAATAATTTAAGGTTGGGATAAGTGGCAGACCAGACAACAATATCTGCTGACCTGAAAATAAGGTTTAAAATTTCATTATCATCGTATGTATTTCCTTCAATATTTCTTTTTGACATATGACCAGCCTACGTCATTTGATTTATGATTATCTTTTGAAAAGTAGGATTACTAAGAAGATATCGATAGTGTTTTTGTGCAGGACAATAAATGATATAATGTTACACACATAAAAATAACAATACTCTGTATAAATATAAAGATTGCGACATAAATTTAAACAAAGCGATAATTGATATTTGCTCTACATAAAAAAAAGATGAAAATATCTGAATCATCTTTCAAAAGTCAAATAAATTTAAATATTGAAAACCGGGAAATATTATATCATATTAGAAATTAGCATAATTGATTTGGAAACTGCACTGCGATCTAAATTCTATCGGGGGTAAAATGGGGGAGCAAAATAAGAATGAGAAAAGTATAACCAATATTCAAAAGGTTACAACCCTTTATCTGATTCTTGCCAGCATGTGGATCCTTTTTTCAGATTACGTTTTGAGATGGTTTGTTCCGGATATGGAACTGTATTCAAGACTGCAAATTTACAAAGGGTGGTTTTTTGTTCTTGTAACCGGTCTGCTTTTATATTTTTATTTAAAACCAAACATAGAAGAACTGAAAATCTCAAGGAAAGCACTTCTGGAAACAAAAAAAGATTTGCTAGAAAGTGAGGAAAAATACAGAGAACTGGTCAACAGCATAAATGATACAGTCCTGGTTATCGATTTTAATGAAAATATAATTGATGTGAACGATTCTGCTATTAGAACATTAGGTTATACAAAAGAAGAATTGCTTTCCATGAAAATACAGAACATAGATTCCACACTGTCCATCGAAGAAATAAGAAATCACATTGACAAAACAAAAACAAACAAAAAACAGCTCTTTGAGACAACACACATTACTAAAAACGGAACTATTATTCCTGTTGAGATAAAAACAAGTCTCGTAGAATACAGTGGAAGATCCCTGCTTTTAAGTGTTGCCAGAGATATTACCAGTCGCAGGGAAGCTCAAAAACGAGAACAACATCTGAGAATGGTACTGCAGGCTATCAGAAATGTAAACCAGCTTATTACTAAAGAGAATGATCCGGAGCATCTCATAAAAAAAGCATGTGAGAATCTTACCGAAACACTGGGGTATTATAATGCATGGATCGCAATAGTAGATGCAGATAGTGATGTCATTTCTACCGCTTCATCCGGCTACAATTCTAACTTCCCAATTTTAAATGACCAGATGAAACAGGGTATCTATCCTGTCTGCATGAAAGATGCTCTTGAGAATAAGCACTTAATGGTCATTGAAAAACCGGATGAATATTGTGAAAATTGTCCCCTTGCAAGTGAATATAACAAACATTCTGTCATGTGCTATCATTTGCAGTACAACAACAGATCATACGGTGTGATGGCAGTATCCATACCATGTGAATATGCAAATCTGGAGGAAGAACATGACCTGTTCATAGAAGTTGCAGATGACCTTGCTTTTGCCTTCTATAAATTTGAGATAGAGGAAAAAAGGAGATTGTCTGAACAAACTATCAAGAAATTGAACCGTTTCAACCAATCTACTCTGGATTCACTGGATGCAAACATCTGCGTCCTGGATGAAAATGGTAACATCATAAAAACAAACCGATCATGGAATAAATTTGCAATTAATAATTCAGGAGATCCTGAAAAAGTTGGACCAGGGACAAATTACATACAGGCAGCAAAAAAAGCCACCGGCGAAGAACGCAAATTTGCGCTTGATTTTGTAAAAGGCATAGAAGACGTAATTTCAGGAAAAGCTGAGAATTTCGAACTTGAATATCCATGCCATTCACCGAAAATAAAGCGCTGGTTCCTTGGAAAAGTAACTCCTTTTGAAGACAATAATTTCTTTCCCCGCAAAGTAGTAATTTCCCACGTGGATATCACCGGCAGGGTCAAAGCACAAAAAGAAATGATTCATTCACATAACCTTATGAAGTACATAATAGAGCACAACAGAAGTGCCATTGCAGTACATGACAAAGATCTTAATTATATTTATGTGAGTCAGAAATACCGGGATGAATACGACTTAAATGAAAAGGATATCATCGGCAAACACCACTATGAAGTGGTGCCAGACCTTCCGCAGAAATGGAGAGATGTCCATCAAAAAGCTCTGAAAGGCGAGATATCAAGTGCTGAAGACGATATGTTTGAGCGTGATGATGGAACGGTGATGTGGACCAGATGGGAATGTCGTCCCTGGTATGAATCAGATGGTTCCATAGGTGGCATAATAATTTACACAGAAGATATAACAGCACGCAAAAAAATGGAACTGGCATTAAAACAAAGCGAAGAGGATTACAGAAGATTGTTTGAGGATCATGCAGCAGTCAAACTTCTGATAGATCCTGAAACCGGAAAGATCGTAGAAGGGAACAAAGCAGCTGAAGCCTATTATGGCTGGAGCCGGGAAGAACTGAGAGGAATGCCACTACATAAAATAAATGTCCTTCCTTCTGAAGATATCAATGCAGAGATAAAAAAAGCAGTATCTGATGAACGACTTCATTTTGAATTCAGACACCAGCGTGCAGACGGTTCTGTAAGGGATGTTGAAGTATTTAGTAGTGTTACCAAAATGAAAGAGAAAAAATTACTGCATTCCATACTCCATGATATCACAGATAGAAAATCCGCTGAGATTGCTTTACGTGAGAGTGAAAAAAAGTTCAGAAGCTATGTGGAAAATGCACCTGATGGGATCTTTATAACAGATGAGAAGGGAAACTGTATAGAGGTTAACAAAACAGCATGCAAAATTAGCGGTTATAATAAAGATGAATTGTTAAAGATGAAATTTAATGACCTTATAGATACCAGATACCGCAGGAAAGATGATGAAAGTTTCCAGGATCTAAAAAAGGATGGTTTTGTTTCGGTTGAACTATCTATGGTCAATAAGGACGGAAATGTCTGCTGGTTAAGAAAAGACGCTGCTAAGCTTTCAGATAAAAGATATCTTGTGTTCATCATTGACATAACTCAAAAGAAAAAAGCAGAGTATGCACTTATAAAGGCCAAAATGCTTGCAGAAGAAAGTAGCCGCGCCAAATCCGAGTTTATGGCAAATATAAGCCATGAGCTCAGAACACCTCTAACAGCTGTAATAGGTTTTTCAGATGTATTGAGCAGCAATAATTTTGGAGAATTGAATGAAAAACAGTTTGAATTTGTCAGTCACATCAATAAAAGTGGTAACCATCTTCTGGAATTAATAAATAACATCCTCGACCTGTCAAGAATAGAAACCGGAAAAATGGAACTTGAATGCAGCGGATTTTCACTTAAGCAAGTAATTGAAGACGTTACATCATTGATGTCTCCAATTGCATCGAAAAAGAATATCGATGTTGAAATAAATAACAGCATAAAAGAAGATCATATAATTGCTGATAGATTAAAGTTCAAGCAGATAATGATCAACCTTCTCAGCAATGCAATTAAATTCACACCTGATGCCGGGAAGGTGTCAGTAAATATTGAAAGATCAGATCATGAATTCTTTATATCCGTTTCTGACAACGGAATTGGAATCCCAAAAAACATGCTGAACAATATATTCAATCCTTTTATGCAGGTCGATTCATCAAACAAAAGAAGGTATGCGGGTACGGGTTTGGGACTCTCTCTTGTCAAAGAATTTGTAGAGATGCATGATGGCAGAGTATGGGTTGAAAGTGAAGAAGGAGAAGGAAGTAGTTTTACATTTACAATACCAGTATCACATGATGAACCATTGGAATCTGCACAGAACTGCTGAATAATGATCAAAAATAAAACACACAGAACAATT
>JAASSR010000126.1 GCA_021767785.1 Methanolobus sp. | reverse complement strand
AAATTAACTTGATATAATAACCAAATTAATTTATTTGTACTTAAATATATTTCTATAATCGAACAATAATAAGCATGATATTGTAACACTGACTATTGCGCCGCCAAAGGCGGGCGCTTTAATCGCTTGCCTTTGCACGAACGCAATGAACGTCATTCTGAAAGAATAATAGGTTATCGATTGGATTTTGTTATATAATGCAGAAATATTAAGAAACTTGAACGTAGGAAAGAGTTAGATTATAATTAGTTTAACGCATCAATAACCTCGCAAGTATCATAGAGTCCTAGAATTGGAGAGGGATCTATTAAGATCTGTGCAGGAGAGAGGGAGAAAACTCCCCATTTATCTTTTTTAAGAACGTCTACTTTAATTAAAAGAGGATTATCATCTTCATCTTTAATAGTTTCTACTATAAGTATAGACATCATTCTATCCCTAAACCGTGTATCAAGAAGATCCATAGACTGCATATTGAGATATGCATTCATATTACGCTTTGCAAGTTTAGAGAGAATATAAGAACCTTTTTTATTCTTTTTTGTACCAAAATTACGACTATCGAAGGTGTACCAAGCTTCATCCATAACCAGAGTACCAGATTCCATAGTATCGAGATCATCTACACTATTTATTCTGGTATAAGGGAAATCTAATTCATAATTACTGTAAATGGGGATTCCCTTCAGGTAGTCATGATAAGCTATTGCTGTCATTAGCAGAGTTTTGCCTGCAGAGAGATCACCGATGATTGCATATCTCCCTGTTGGTAACCTGGAACTCATGACATGACACCTTTTAATTTATTCATAAATTCCTCTTTTTTATCAGAGGATCCTTTGAAAATACCATACATAATATCTCTTATATCATGTCTTCCATGCGCTGATTTTGAAACATTTATTTTCAGATATATTTCTACAAAATCACTGATAAAATCACAAGTATCAGGAAGCATCATATTTTTTATGAGCAAAATCTTATTGAGTTCATTTATTTGAGTGCTGTTAAGATTTGAAACAGCTAACCATGCCTGAGGATCTTCAGGAAACAATATTTTCATGGAATCCCGCATAAGCTCATATTTTTGCTCATGTTCCGACTTTTTCATACTGGTTTGTATAAGTTCGGAAAAATTAACAGGTTCATTGCTCATAACAAACTCACTCCAAGAACTGTTGTAACGAATGCTAGGGTAACACAAATACCCATTACAAAACCAATAACACCTAGTGTTATATTAGGTCTGAGTATGTTTGTAAGAAGTCCAGAAGATAGCAAAGATTCTACTTGTTCGCCTGTGAGATAGTCCTGCTTTTCTTTTTCATGACTTATAGATACTGCAGAATTATAAGACGCAAGTACAGCCGGGCCTTTTTCATCATGATACATACCTTTATTTCCGAGATATATTAGTTTCAATCCAAACACACTAACACAGTCAGTATCAGGCAAATATTCACCGGATTTTTTTACAATCTTATGAGCCGGAGTAAGATAATATACAGTTACCTGATTATCTTTTGAAATCTTACCTTTACTTCTTAGATTCTTAAAAAAATAACGAATCTGTTTAAAGTCTATGTTCAAACTCATTTTGAACACATCCCTTTTTTACGGTAAAGATAATCAAATTGTTGTTTAGCTTTTTCTGTATCGGTACTATGAACTTTCAACACCTTACGGTGATTGATTTCTAAGTGTATTTTTACATTTTCCATTTCACCAACTCATTAAAAATTAACCGGGTATAAGCCGGTTAGCTATAGACATTATAAATTCTACAAAGAATTTAAACAGAATAAACGGAAGTTTCATAAAATAGCCGAATGCTTCAATATATTTTTGAATCATTCGGAAAACTCCCTGGTTCTTATGTAGTATTCCCCAAAATAAAGCACCGCATTGAGCAACCGCTACATATACCCAGAAAGAAGTAAGGAAAAACTCTACAGTAAATAATAAAAAACTAAGTATTTGCTGCATATAATAAAGAATTTGATAGATAGTTCTATCTGAATCAGCAAATTCTATAAGATCATAAAGATAATGCAATGGGCCTGATATTTCATTGGCATAATTTTCATCCTGAACTCTTAATGTAGCATAACCATAGCCACCACGACCCGGCTTTTCTTCTGTGGACATATAGCTTATTGAAGAGAGATCAAATGTTATTCCCTGAGAAGGAAACAAAGTTACATTAAGATCAGAACGACCTACTTCAATATAGTCCTTAGAAATTTGAATACTACAAGAATCAACGCCTAAGCCTTGATCTCCTTCAAGATAGACGTTTCCTTCTGTATCAGTTACATTATAATTTAATCTTTCATTAGTCCAAAAAAACAACACCGTTTCTTCTTCATAGAAGAAATTAAAATTAAGTTGAGTGGAATTAAAAGTATCATACCAAAAATGAACAGGCAATTGTGAATCTTCTTTTATGCCTGTAAGATCTATTTCAAGATAATAAAGTTCATCATCTGCAGGAGAAACTATAGTATCATAGTTATCATTGTCTATTATTGTATTATCTGTTGAAACATATTCAGATGACAAACTATTAACAATAGTATATTCATCAAATCCCGGAGTGTTTTCAAGCTCACAAGTTTCTGCTGATGCACAAGGGATAGTAAGCAAAATGAGGAGTAATAGAGGTAATACAATCCTCATTTCCTACCACCCATTGCAGCCATCAAGAATAGAAAAATCAAAAGAATCCATGTCAAGCCACTGTAATTAATAGCAAATTCTTTAGCGTCTTCAGGAGAATCAAGACTTAGTAATGGATTATCTGTAGATGATGAGCTGTCATCATCTGATGAACTATAATCTGTACTAAAAGATCTACCTGTATCTAGTGTGGCAACTATCTGAAAATCACCAGTAGCCGCAAGAGAACCAATCGTATTATCTTTTGAACCAAGATAAAATAGTGCATCATTGCAGTAAGGAGGCCACATATAGATGTATGGAATAGCCCACACACTCGTTTCGGTCCATGTTCCGTTTACATTTTCAAGGATATATGAATCCTGACAACCTATACCCCCTGAACCAGAATAACAAGAGTGACCTATATACATCTTGTCTGAATCGACCATGCACAAACCACCACCTGAATAACTGCCGGTAAAATCAGGGTCGAACTGGAACAAAACAGTGTCATCCAGATTTTTATAAACCGTCACATATGATACTGGGTATCCTGATAACCAATAAATATCACCGTTATATACATCAAAACCGAGTCTCCCATAGTCCTGATTGAAATTTAAATGAGAATAAGAAGAGAAGTCCATATATGTACTTACTAATTTAGTATCGAGATTCAGACGATACATAGTTTTATCGTCAAAATCAGTGAAGTATAGATATCCATCCTCTGAGGTCATGGCCTCTATCTTATCATAAGTTCCTAACAATTCAACCCTATTAGGTGTAGATTCGTCAGTGGTGACATAATCCGTATAGCAAGGAGTAGTATATGTATCGGTTCGTTTATAGAGCCCGTAATTTGTAGCATAGTAAAGGTAACCATCAGATGCTACAACTGCACAATATATTTTAACTCCAGTATCAGCCTCTACTATTATATTATTATACTGAACTCCGTTATAATAATCAATTATGCTGATGGAATCTCCATCTCTGCCCAATGTTCCTGATGCATAAGTGTTAGTTCCATTTACAATCGTGTAAACATTGTGTTCTTCCGAACTTGATAAAAATCCATTGCCATTTGAGATATAGATAGGGTTCACATCTTCCCACATCACAATAGATGCATTAGCAGAGTGAATTGAAATAAAAAGTAGTGTCAAAGCAAAAAACAACTTTTTATTCATAGCTTAGCACCTCTTCTCCAAATCAGGAAAAGACCGACCACCACACAACCAACAAGTGCAAAGGACAGTATGAAAGGTAAATATGCCTGGAACCATTTAACACCCTGAAAAGGATCAGATGTTAGAGAAACTACGTTAGGTTTTACAGTAATTTGATAATTATAAGCTGAATTGAGAATTAAAGTGTCATTTGTTGTGTAGTCACCTATATATTCAGTTCCGTTTTCTGTGACATGATAAACCGTATATTCATATCCATCTAGAGGATCAGTTATTCTTATTGTTCCAGCTGATGCTGTAGAAATAAGTAAAAAAATAAGAAGGAGGGAGGAGAGGTACTTCTTCATGTTTACCTCCTTCTGTTGAACGACATACCATCGAGAATCTTATCAAAGGATCCAGTTACAAATCCTATGACTGCTGCACCAATCATAAGGCCACCCGCTCCTATGAGGAGTGTAAGCATGTCCGGCATAATACCGGCTGCTTCATTAATCATAGGACCGATGCTTGAAAGATTGAATGCAGCGGTTTCATTATCTGCTGCAAGCGCAGGAGATACTGATGCCATAGCACCAGATACAGTAATTACTGCTTTACGTCCGTGCATTTTTGCGAGTTCTCGGAACTCTTCTTTACTGAGTTTGACCACTTGTAACACCCCCTCTTAAAGAGGCGAGGAGGTCAGGAATCTTCAGACCAAGGAGTTCGAGATCATCAGCGAAAACCGAGAAATTCTCATATTCATCCCTGTACTTATTAAATTTGGACAATTGCGCCCATCTGACAGTTGAACCGTCATCTCTTTTCTTTTCAGATACCGATACACTAATACCAGGAAGGCGCAGTCTTTCGCCTACCTGCCGAATTCCATATTTGTTAAAGTCTGACATACTATCAAGTAAAAGTCTAAAATTAGAATATTTAAACATTTCAAATTACCTTAAATTTAGGCTTAAATTTAGGCTTAAAATTAAGTATAAAATTTGGTTTTTT
>JAASSR010000125.1 GCA_021767785.1 Methanolobus sp. | reverse complement strand
TAAGGCGGTGATTGTAAGTGTTTTCGCGCTTTTGCGCGGACTCCTTCAAAGGTCATCATCGTATATATACCTTCCGAACCGGTGGGTGGAAGGGAAAAGGACCGACCTTTGATCACACCTGCCTGATGAAATTTAATCAGTACTTCATCCATAATTCTCGCGGTATAATTTTCTGATGCGGAAGCCGCACCATCGGGCTTGTCGCGAGCACCTCTACATAACAGGCTAACTATAAAAGTGTTGCGGAAGAGATTGACTGAATCAATAAAATTTTGAATTTACGCAGTATCTCTACGGAGAATATTTATACCATAAGTTACAAGGCGGGAATGATTAACATGAATTCAACCGTAGAACTGAGGGATCGCTTTTTACAGCGATAAACCACTGATAGGCGAACACAAGACTATTTTTGACACGACACTGCGCGACGGTGAACAAACACCTGGCGTATCACTCACAAACGAGCAAAAACTCAAGATTGCCCTTCAACTGGACAAACTTGGCGTTGATGTGCTCGAAGCTGGTTTCCCGGTCTCTTCGGAAGGCGAAAAGCAAAATGTAAGAGCCATAGCCAACGAAGGTCTGAGTCTCGATGTCTGTGGTCTTGCCCGCGTCCTTACCAAAGACCTGGATGCATGTATAGATTGTAACGTTGATATGGTACATACCTTTGTATCCACATCCGATATCCAGAGGATACATACCATAAAGAAAAGCAGAGAAGAGGTCATAGGCATGGCGGTAAATGCCGTGGATTACATAAAGGAACATGGAGCAAAATGCATGTTCTCGGCCATGGATGCCACCAGGACGGATCTCGACTATCTTATAGAAGTGTACAAAGCAGTAGAAGATGCAGGTTGTGACATTGTAAATGTACCTGATACAGTAGGCGTAATGTCACCTTCCTCAATGTACGAACTTATAAAAAATATCAACAATCACGTGAACATACCAATTGATGTCCATTGCCACAATGACTTCGGAATTGCAGTAGGGAACAGCCTAATGGCAGCTGAAGCCGGGGCAAGTCAGATACAGGTCACAGTAAACGGCATCGGAGAACGTGCAGGTAATGCAAATCTTGCTGAGGTAGTAATGTGCCTTCATTCCATATATGGTGCAAAAACAAACATCAATACCGAGTATCTGCTCGAAACTGCAAAAATGGTGGAAAGCTACACAGGCATACACATGCCCGCCAACACACCAATCGTCGGTGACAATGCATTTGCTCATGAATCCGGAATACATACTCATGGTGTACTTGAAAAGTCCGATACTTTCGAGCCTGGCATAATGACACCTGAGATGGTAGGCCACCGGCGCCGCATAGTTATTGGCAAACACGCTGGGAGACATGCAGTTAAAAAATCCCTTGAAGAGATGGGAATCGAAACCACCGAAGAGCAACTTGATGAGATACTGGTAAAGATCAAGGATATCGCAAACAAAGGGAAACGTATATGTGACGCAGACCTCAGGGCAGTTGCATCAGCCGTACTGGGCAGGAACCTGGGAAGTGAGACCATAGTGCTTAAAGAGTTCTCGGTCATGACAGGTAACCTCACAACGCCTACAGCAGTTGTCAGAGCCAATGTAGGAGATGAGGAAGCGGTTGCCTCAAATTATGGAGTCGGGCCTATAGATGCCGCACTTAAAGCTGTTGAACTAATGATTGGCGGATACACAAAAGTTAAAGTGCGCGACTTCAGCCTTGAAGCCATCACAGGAGGAAGTGATGCTCTTGCAGAAGTAACGATATCCGTTCAGGACGAAGAAGGACGTGTTGCAAGTGCACAATCTGCCAGTGCTGATATTGCCACGGCATCTGTAGACGCACTAATTACAGCAATAAACCTGCTTCTTGACAAAAAGAAGCTCTGGAATATGGAATAATCAAAATACATAATTGGACCGTAGATTCACGGTTCAAATTCTTTTTTTACATAGTTGTTCTAAAGAACATCTTTCCAAAGTAGTGCACAGTTTCATATCTATATAATAAGAAATAATCTGATATACATGAGCTATGAGGTTATAGACTCCCACTGTCACCTTGATTTTGCCAAATTCAATAAAGACAGGGATGAAGCAATTGAAAGAGCAAGAAAAAGTGGTGTTGTCGAGATGGTAAATTCGGGTATTGACTATAAAACAAATACAAATTCTCTTGAGCTTGCAAGAAAGTACGATTTTATTCATGCCACACTGGGACTCAGCCCGCAAATGGTGCCTCATGCCAATGAAGGAAAGATAAAGCAAATACTATCGCAGATGGAACGCAATGCAGATAAGGCCATAGGAATAGGGGAAGCAGGCCTTGATTTTTATTACTGCACCTCGGAAAGCGGCAGGAAAAAACAGGAAGAAGTTTTCGGGAAGGTCATTGAAATAGCAGACAGATACAATAAGACACTTGTGATACATGGCAGAGACGGCGAAGAACTTGCACTTGAAATGAGCAAAGACCTCGAGAGAGTGATTTTTCATTGCTACGGTGGTTCACTTGATACAATGGAAAAGATAGTTGATGCCGGACATTATGTATCCATACCAACCCTTGTATGTTTTTCAGACCATCACAGATCCATAGCCAGGGAACTGCCACTTGAAAACATGCTCATTGAGACCGATAGTCCGTATCTGTCTCCCCGAAAAGGCAGAAATGAACCATCTTTTGTTCGTGATTCGGTTCCTGTAATAGCAAATGTGAAAGAAACAGATGAAGCTGAGATCGCAAGGGCGACAGTACGAAATACCCGCAGGGCATTTGAACTCTGACTCCTTTTTTGTTTCAGGAGAAAAAAATATGCAGGTCAGACATTTTAATGCAGGTCTCTATGACGCAAATTCATACCTTATTAACGGAAAGGTTCTGATAGATACAGGAATAAGTACAGAAGGACTCATCGCTGCCATCACTGACAGCATAGACATCAAAGATATTGAACTCATAATACTTACACACTGCCACTACGATCACACAGCATCCGCAAAAAGTATTGCAGACCTAAGCGGTGCAAAAATAGCTATTCATAGGGACGATGCTCCTTTCATCAGCAACGACAATATCAGTGCAGCATCGATGTTCGGATCCAGTTCACCATCTATTGAGCCCGACATACTGCTTAATGAGGGAGACAGGATACCCATAGGAAATGATGAAGAACTGGAAGTTATACATACACCAGGCCATACACCTGGTGGCATCTGCCTTTACGAAACAAGATCAAAGAGTCTTTTCTCAGGAGATACTATATTTCCTAATGGAAGCATCGGGCGTACTGATTTTCAGGGCGGGAACCCTAAGCACTTGACAGAATCAATAGGTAAACTTGTAAAACTTGATGTAAAAACCCTTTATCCCGGGCATGGTGAAGTTACATCAAATGATGTTAACACACAGATTGAATTTTCCCTTAAAATGTCTAAAAGTATACTACTCTAAGGATGCATTATGAAAAATAAAAGTGTTAAAAAAGGTAAACCGAGAAGTAACGATACTTCAAAGTTCCTTCCCATGAATATTGAAGAAGCCAAAAAAAGAGGTTGGGAAGAGCTGGACATTATCGTTGTCACAGGTGATGCATATGTGGACCACCCTGGTTTTGGAACAAGCATAATAGGCAGGGTGCTGGAAGATGCAGGATACAGAGTAGGAATCATATCCCAGCCGGCCTGGGATAGTGTTGAAGACTTCACGAAACTTGGAAAACCACGTCTGTTCTTTGCCATAAGTGCCGGAAATACCGACTCAATGGTCAGTAACTACACTCCTTCAAAGAGATTACGTCATGATGATGCATATTCTCCCGGAAACAAACCCGGACTTCGACCAAACAGAGCCACTATTGTTTACTCTAATCGTCTGAAGGAAGCTTATCCTGATGTACCACAGGTGATCGGCGGCATTGAAGCATCCCTGCGCCGTTTTGCACAATATGACTACTGGTCCGAGAAAGTACGCCAGTCTATACTTGCAGATGCTCCTGCAGACATTCTTGTTTATGGAATGGGAGAGCTCCAGGTGCTTGAAATAGCGGATCGTCTTAACAGAGGAATACCTGTTTCAGAAATTACGGACATAAATGGAACCGTCTGGAAAGTGGATATTAAAACCTGGAAAACCAGTAACGAAGAAATGCTTAAAGATCGCATAGAGATCGCACCATATACTGAAGTTTCAAAAAACAGAGAGATCTATGCGGAAACATTCAAAACAGTATATCAAGAGCAGGATCACATAAGAGGACATGACATAGTACAGGTTCACCCCAAGACCGTAATAATCCAGAATAAACCAATGAGACCTCTGACAACCGAAGAGCTGGATCATGTATATGAACTTCCTTTCACACGGGAGAGTCATCCTTCATACGAAAAAGATGTCCCTGCCCTTGACATGGTAAAATTTTCCCTTAACACACACAGAGGATGTTTCGGTGCCTGTTCATTCTGTGCCATTGCCCTGCACCAGGGAAGAATGATACGAAGCCGAAGCATGGAGTCAATAATAAAAGAAGCTAAAAGTTTCAGAGATATGAGGGAATTCAGAGGTACCATAAATGGCCTTGGAGGACCCTCTGCCAACATGTACGGAATGGAATGCAAAAAATGGGAAAAAAACGGGGTCTGCAAGGATAAGGTATGCATTTACCCAGAAGTCTGTCCTTCCCTCGACACAAGCCATAAGAAACTAGTTGAACTCATGCGCAGGCTCAGAGAATTGCCGGGGATCAGGAAAGTATTTGTGGGTTACGGTGTGCGCTATGATCTTGCGTTACTTGATGAAGAATACATAGAAGAACTCTGCGCCCATCACGTCAGCGGCCAGCTTAAGGTTGCACC
>JAASSR010000047.1 GCA_021767785.1 Methanolobus sp. | reverse complement strand
TTCAGGCTCATGTTCTGGGCCTTAAAGGGTGCAACCTTATATTTTCTGGAAAGTATCCTGCACAGTCCAGTAACCATTATGCTTTTGCCGACGTCAGATGCAGTACCCAGAACAAGTAATTTCTTAGCATTTTTCTTATTTTCCATTGCAACAGCCCTTTAATTATTTTTCTTTTCCAATACTATATCGTAATAATGCAACAGTTTTATGAAGGACAACTTATATCTACTTAACTCCGTAAATCAAATTTATCTTATTTAGGTGGAACATGACTGAACTTTTGCATGTAAGTGGCGGCCCTACTAAGCCGGAGATAATTGCAGTATCTTTATCTAAACTTGATTTGGAGGATGGCTGCACATTTTTCGATATTGGTTGTGGTACGGGAGCCGTATCAATAGAAGCTTCTAAGATGGTGCGTGATATTAAGATTTGCGCCATCGATGCAAGGGATGAAGCAATTGACGTAACGAAGAGGAATTTCGAAGCATTTAATATCAACAACGCACAAGTGCTTTCCGGTGAATCTTCCGGAATACTGGAAAAACAGGAAATCGGTTCCATTGATTGTGCCTTTATCGGCGGGACAAAGAACATTTCCCGTGTACTGGAAGTGCTGGCTGATAAAAAAGCAAAGAGTATCGTGCTTAATGCGGTCAGGATCGAAACGGTCGTAAATGTAATAAATAAGATGAAAGAACTTGACTTATTCGATGAGGTACTACATATTGTTGTCTCACGTGGAGTACCGATAACCGGTGAAACAATGTTCAAGCCTGAGAATCCGATATTTATTGTTGTTGGCAGATCCGGTGATGATAGATCTTAATACTTAATAATTCGTTTAATGGTGATAAAAAATGCTTGTTGGAGTAGGACTTGGCCCGGGAGACCCGGAGCTTCTAACATTAAAAGCTGTTGAAACACTGAAAAGAGCTCATAAGGTATACGTACCCGGTCGCCTTGCAGCAGAACTGGTAGCACCTTATGCTGAAGCAGAGATACTGGAATTTCCGATGTTGACCGATTACGAAGTACTTAACGCGGTGTGGAAGAAGAATGCTGATATGCTTGCGGATGAATCAAAGGATAATCTGGTGGCTTTCGGTCTGATCGGCGATCCTAACTTTTTTTCAACCTTTACTCATTTAAAGCGCGTGATGAATAAATTCTACCCCGGTGTGGAAACAGCAACAATACCGGGTATCAGTTCGATCACATCATTTGCCGCTCAGACAGGATCTGAGGTAGATTCCTCTTTTGAGGTAAGCGATGGTTCTGACAGTAAGTTCAGGGTCAGATTAAAAGCCAGCAAGCCACTTGAGATTATTGAATCCTATGAAAAGGAAGGCTTTGATAAGTTCACATTCTGCGAGCGCCTTTTCAGTGACAGGGAAGTTATAATTACAGAAAGAGATAAGATACCTGAGAAGGGTAACTATTTCAGCATAGTCTTTGCGGAAAAAGAATGATCACAAGGTGAAATCCTATGGCAAATAAAAAAGTCTATTTTGTAGGGGCAGGTCCCGGAAATGCAAAGTTCATAACTGTAATGGGCAAAGAACTTCTTGAAGGAGCGGACCTTGTAATATATGCAGGTTCCCTTGTGAACCCTGAAGTGCTCAATTACTGCAAGGGGGAAAAGATCGACAGCTATGGACTAACCCTTGATGAGACCAACAAGCTTATTGTTGACAATCTTGAAGCGGGTAAGAATGTGGTAAGGCTTCACAGTGGCGATCCTTCACTCTATGGTTCAATTGTCGAACAGATAGAAGAGCTCAAGAAATTCGGGGTGGAAGTTGAGATCGTACCGGGAGTTTCTTCAGTATTTGCAACCGCAGCTGCACTTCAGACACAACTTACTCTGAATGATGTTTCAGAGACCCTTATTATCACACGTCCTGCAGGTAAGACACTTGAGAAGGATCAGATCAAAGAACTTTCCAGACACAATGCCACAATGGCTGTGTTCCTTGGAACCCAGAAAATAGAGCAGATAATGGAGAAGGTGGAATATCCGGATGACACTCCTGTTGCAGTTGTCTTCCATGCATCATGGCCCGACCAGAAGATCATAAAGGGTACGGTTGCTGACATTGCCGGTAAGGTAAAGGAGGCAGGCATAAAGCGTTCAGCAATGATCCTTATCGGTGGAGTTGTAGAACCTGTGGAATATGGAAACTTCGGGAGGTCTTACCTATACGGAGTGGCACAAGAACCGCTGTCATAACCTTCGAGAGAAATCTTGAGGTTGCAGAGCGTCTGGCAGGACATCTGAATGCTGATGTCCTGATGTACGATAAAAGTGTCTTCAAAAGGGCCTTTGAGGAATATGATGCCATTGTGGCAGTATTTGCTACTGGCATTGTTGTGCGTGAGATTGCCCCGCTTATAGAGGACAAGTGGAAGGATCCCGCGGTCATCGTGGTGGATTCCAATATGAACTTCGCAATTCCTCTGCTTGGAGGTCATCACGGGGGAAATGAAGTTGTCAGAAAGATCGCTGATATAGGTCCGATTCCCGTTGTCACAACAGCTACTGAAGTTCATAACAGGAATTCTGTGGAAGGTATTGCCAAACAACTTGGCTGTAATATAGTGAACAAAACATCTACAGTACAGGTAAACTGCGCTCTTCTTGACGAGGATATTGAGGTTCTTGAAATAAAAGGTCCCAAAATAGTTATTGTAGGGGACGATGTTTCGGTCCTGAAAAAGGATAAAGATAAGGCTGAGAACGAATGATCATAGGTATCGGGGCCCGAAGGGGTATCAACAGTCAGGAAGCTATCGATGCGATAAACAATGCACTTGTGGAGGCAGGCAGGAGCATCGATGAAGTTAAAGGACTGGCATCAGCAAAACTAAAAGAGAACGAGACAGGTCTGCATGAGGCAGCAAAGTCACTCGGTCTCAATATCACATTCATAGATCACGACGAATTGAATAACTATGATACGCCGTCGGCTTCGCAGGCAAAACGCTTCGGGCTAACTGGTGTGGCGGAACCTGCCGCACTGGCGTTGTCGGAAAAAAAGGAATTGATACTAAGGAAGAAAGTATATGGAAGGGTCACAATCGCAATCGCAGAGTAAAGCAAAAGGAAAGCTTTACATTATTGGTATAGGTCCGGGTTCTGTTGAGCAGCTTACAGTAAAAGCAAGAGATGTAATACTGACCTCGGATTACATTGTCGGTAATGGTACCTATCTTGACCAGATGGCAAGCCTGCTGGACAAACAGGAGATCGTTCGCAGTGCCATGGGAAAGGAAGTAGATCGCTCACGCAGGGCAGTTGAGCTTGCACAGGAAAATGTAGTTTCCATGATAAGTGGCGGTGATGCAAATGTTTACGGTATGGCAGGCCTTGTTCTTGAAGTTGCAGAACACAAAGGTCTTGATGTTGAGGTCGAGATATTACCCGGTGTGACTGCTATCACAGCAGCTGCAAGTGTGCTTGGTGCACCAATTGTCAATGACATGTGTACCGTAAGTCTTAGTGACCTTCTGACACCATGGGAAGTCATTGAGAAAAGACTTGAGGCAGCATCTTCAGCAGACTTTGTGATGTCTCTGTATAATCCAAAGAGCCGTCAGCGCAAATCCAACTTTGCAAGAGCTATAGAGATCATCAGGAAACATAAGGATGATTCCGTTCCCGTGGGTCTGGTAAAGAATGCTCTGAGGCACAGTGGTCAGGATTATATTGTTACAACTCTTGGTGAGGTAATGGATTATAATGACTGGGTGGACATGAGAACAACGATCCTCATAACCACAAAAGATTCCCGCATATGGGATTCACCACACGGTAAAAGAATAATCACTCCAAGGGGGTATCATCGGAAATATGACTACTGAATCCGAAAAATCAGATGCAGGTATTGAAGAACTTGTGGAAATGACAACTGAGATCGACCAGGAACTTGTTTCTATCTGTAATGATCTTGGCTCTCAGACCGATGAGGCCAAGGCAATTTACATGACCAGTCGTAATATCGCCCGCAAGCTTGTAGGTGATGAGACACTTGAGGATAAGGTCAGACAACGATGTGTTACCTCTACAGGCGATCCTGCAGTTGCAGACATCATGCGATTTGTCAATGAGCCTATCAAAGCAGGTGTGGAAGCTATCAAAAAAGGAGCTCCTATTCTGGTTGATATCAACATGGTCAAGTCAGGAATTACCAAGAGAGGTCACAACTGTGAGGTGATCTGTGTACTGGATAAGGATGAGGATGCGGAACTTGCCCGCAAGCACGGTATAACAAGAACTGCAGCAGGTTTCCTGAAATGCAGGGACATCCTTGAAGGTTCCATCGTAGCCATAGGCAATGCGCCATCTGCAGCATTTGCAGTATGCAGGATGATAGAGCATGGTATCAAGCCGGCCATCGTTGTTGGTACTCCGGTGGGCTTTGTCAATGCAGCAGAATCAAAAGAAGCTGTGAGAAATGAACCGGTACCTTCCATCACATGCGTTGGTACACGTGGCGGTACACCAATGGCTGTTGCCTGTGTAAATGAACTGGTTGCAATCGCAAATGATGATGAATGTGTTATTGACTGAACACATTCATGTTTTCTGCTTTAAATTGAACTTTTCCTTATATATTTCATATGTAAAGGACTATATGGTTGCTGTAAACCATCCATAATCCGGTAACAATAAGGATTAAACCGGCTGCTTTTTTAATCTCACGGTCATAATTTGAGATTTTCCTGAGACGCTCTCCTGAAATTCTGGCAGAATATGCAATAATGATCATCGGAATAGCAAAGCCTATGGAATATATAATAAGAAGTGTGGCTCCATAGACCATATCACTTTCAATTGCCACAAGGGTGAGTATTGAAGCTAGGATAGGCCCCACACAGGGGATCCATACTATTCCCAGTGAGATGCCTATTATGGTTCCTCCAAGTACTCCTTTTCCTTCGGTCTGGAATTTTCCCGTATATTCGGACAGGAAAGCAAAAATATCCTTTTCAATGAGCATTGACAGTCCCATTGCTATTATTATAAGCTCTGCTATGATCCTGAGTTCACTCATATGTGGAAGTAGATATCCTCCAAAGGCCGAGGCGACAATTCCCATTGCAGTAAAGGTAATTGTAAGTCCGGCTATTATTGATAATGGCCTGAGTTTGCTTTCTCCGGTGGAGTATGCAAGTACTATCGGCAACAATGGCAGTACACAGGGAGAGAGTACACTCACAATTCCTGCAAGAAAAGATGCTATAGGAGTTGCTGAGGACAGGTCAGTCATTTTTAATCACTGAAAATCATTCTCTGTGTTCTATTGCCGCATCAAGGGTTTCTGTAAGTGACCCTTTTGAGGTCAGACCTATAAATCTTGCCATATTCCTGTCATTTGTTGTTTGTCCGTTCTGTCTCATATATGTGTAACTATTGTTGTCATTTTGAACAATGACGAACATGTCAGGGATCGAGTATACATTAAAACTTGCAGCCAGAGCTCCGGCCTTATCAGTATTGATGTAAGCTACTGTGGCTCTTCCTTCATATTCATATGAAATATCCGCTAAAATTGGTTTCATGGCTATACAGGCCGGGCAGCTGTCACTGCCGATCTCTACTAAAACCGGTCCCCGGGAAATGGCATCGTTCAGTTGCTGCAGGTTTGTGACAGGAACTATCATGCTATTTTCTGTAGCTTCCTTATTATCCCCAATCAGTCCTGCAATAATGAACAGAAGGGCTATGGCAATTATTAACGGTAGAATTATCTTATTCATAGTACCACTTTTTTATGACTCATTTGCTTTGTATTGCTTTCTCTTATATGTTAGATATATTGATTTATAGTTTGTGCAAGATTTTGAACAAACCATACAAAACCATGTCTAAAAAAATTCATATGTTCATTCCTTGAGAACTTTCCATTTGAGCAGAATTCCGTCTTCCATTCTTTCTGCATCCATAAGTTCAAGTCTTTGGATATCATTCTTGGAAAATCCCTCTCCATCAATAAGAGTCGGAGCATCTCTTCCACCGAAAATCAGGTTACCTACAAAAGAGTATATTTCATCTACAAGTCCGTCAGAGAGCAGCCCCCAGTTAAGTGTTGCACCGCCTTCCACCATTAATCTTTTAATGCCACGTTTATTCAGTTCTTCCATTGCCTGTGGCAGATCTACAATATTTTTACCGGATACGACTATAGTTGCTTTCTCCTGAAGCTGTTTTATTCTTTCAGAGGGGGCAGATTCCGAAACAATTATGAATATTTTCCCCTCTCCTTTTTTGAAAATATCGGAGTCAATGGGGGTTCTTGCTTTACTATCGACGATTATCCTTACGGGATTCTCATCCATTGCGGCTTTAAGTCTCTTTTCCCGGAGTTCTGAAGATTTTACTGTCAGACTGGGGTCATCTGCAAGTACTGTTCCGATACCTACCATTATGGCATCTGATTCTGCCCTGAGTTTATCCATGCGATTAAAATCTATCTCACCGGAAATTTTAATCTGTTTTCTTTCTTTTGTGGATATCTTGCCATCGGCGGACATGGCCGAATTTATGAATATGAAAGGCCGCTCCATATGAATCACTTAATGAAAAAAAGTTACGGACTATAGGTGCCCGCAATCAAAAAATCGAATTAGTCCAGGTTAACGATCGCTTTCATAAGATTGCGGTCGCGAAGAAGTCCAAGGAATCTCTGGTTAGCATTGACAATTGGTATCTGGTCGATCTGGTTCCTTTTCATCTTCAATGCGCACTCGCTGACACCGGAAATGTAAGCTGCTTTTACAAGATCTTTTACCATCACGGCTTTTACAGGGATATCAGGTACTTTTACCCTTGAAACACTGTAATAGATGCTCATGGTATCTCTCATGGATTCCCAGGTCCATTCATCATCATCAGAACCGTTGGACATATCTGACATTTCAACTGAATCTTCTATGACACTGGCACTTATCACATCACGGTCCGTGATCATACCAACCACTTCAAGATCGCTGTCTATTACTGGTGCTGCTTTTGACTTTGCAAGCTCCATGATCCTGGCGGCAACGTGCAAGGGAGTATCTGTCCATATAGGGACAACTGAAGGACTCAGATATTGTCCTACATGATCTGTGATATCAAGCTCTGCAATAGAACCGACAATATCTGCCACTGAGATAATGCCTACCAGTTTGTCGTTATTCACGACCGGCAACCTCCTGATCTTTTTCTCAAGAAGTATTTTTGCTGCTACTGTTATATCAACATCCGGTTGAATTGTTATGGGATTGCGCGTCATAAGAAGAGCAAGCTGTTCTTCTTCTGGATTTTTCAGAAGATTTGCTCTGCTGACTATACCTACGACCTTTCCGTCTTTTAATACGGGCACTCCTGAAACTTTCTGGTCTTTGAGCAGAGTGTGGACCTCATCCCTTGATCCCGGGAGTGTTGCATAGGCAACATTATCTCTCATGATATCGGAGACTTTGATGTTTTTTGGCATATTATAACCCTCACTTATCATTTTCGGAGTTTCCTCTTACTATAAGTACAGGCACCTTTGAGTTTCTTGTGACTTTCTCTGCCACACTTCCGAGCAGAAATCTGTCAAATCCGCTCTTTCCAAGTGTACCCATAACTATGAGGTCTATATTATTGTTATCGGCAAATTCGATGATCTCATGGCTTGGGTTGCCTTCAAGGGTCACCGTTTCTACGGATACATCTTCCATCTTTGCGAGTTCTTCCACTGACTCTGTAGCAGTGTTTGCTTCCTTTTCAAGAAGCTCATACATCATTTCCCATCCCGCATCCATTGGTATTGAAGCAAAAGCTGCAGTATCGACAACATATCCTGCATATAATTTTGCCCCACTCAATTTAGCGAGCTCGACACTATGCTGAACCGCTTTCCTGTTTTGCTCGGATCCATCGGTTGCAATAAATATATTTTTGTACAGAGTATTTGTCATTGTCCCTCTCCTTTGTGAATATTTCCCTGTTCATATCATTACTGATAATATATCATCAGGTCGCCCTCTCCTTACAATTCCACTGACAGGGTCCTTTATACCTGTGAGATTATTTGAATCTCCATTAATGATCATGATTTTTGCTGTATTTCCTTCGAGAATAGAACCTGTTTTAGCAAGTCCCAATATTGTTGCACCCATAAGCGTACACATCATAAATACTTGTCTGTCATCTATACCAAAAATTTTTGATAAAAGCTCCATCTCTGAAAACATATTCGCAGAGTTCAGCATGACATTATCCGTTCCCACTGCAACCTTTATGTCATTATCCAGCATTTCAAGCACTGGTGCCATTCCTACTTCAGTGATGAAATTGGATCTGGGGCAGACAACAATTGGTATATCCATGTCGGCGACTTTTTTCAGGTCCTGTGTATTTGCCTGCGTCATATGTATAAGAATATCCGGATCAAGAGATAATGCATTATCAATATCATTTCTGCTACTTTCACCGGCATGAATTGCGAAGGTCCTATCAAGTTCCAGTGATCTTTGTCTCGCTATTTCCAGTATGTTCATATCCATGTCATTAGCACCACTCATCCCCAGTCCTTCAGCATTCTTAAGAAGCTCTTCCAGTTCCTTTGAAATATCATCAATCTCTTTTTTAGCTGGTCTTCCTAATATCATGCCTTCAATTTCAGATGATTCAAGAGCATCTTTTAATGCATGTATCCCTTTTATTCCTCCTTCTCTGAAATCAGCAAACGCATAGGTCCCTGTGTTTTTCATGTCCATTAGTGTACGTCTCATTGCATCAGTCAGTTTTGACCGTGGTGTCCTGTTGAGTATCCTGTGCTTTAAGCCGTGAGGAGGTTGCACCAGCTGGCTGAGATCTCTTTCTACATAATGGCCTTTTACTTTTCCCAGTACTGGATCTTTATATACAGAATCGCCTATGTGAGTATGTGCGTTTACAAAACAGGGTGCAATTATATTCCCGGATTTGTTCTTCTTTTCCTGGACTTCTTTTATGATGCCATCCTCTACTACGATATAGCCTTCAATAATCTCTGCTTCGGGTCCGTATATTATTTTGCCGTATATGGTCTGTTCAGATGACATGGACAGTCTTTTATGGAGCTCATTATTTATAATCACTTATTGAATATCTCTGTATGTGAACGCTATATTTATATCTCTTATCTACTGTGTTAGAAATGCGTTTTGTTAGGTCCTTGCATGAGAACATGGCAGAGCCTATCTGTGACTGTACAGACAACCTCAAGACGCTACACTGGATAGTGCGACAAAGCCTGTCACGAGGGAAACCGGGAAGGACAGCGGAAATTCCAACAGGATGATCTTCCGGAGTTAGTGCGTCAGACGACAGCATTATCCTTATTATATTCTTATCATTGGTTTTTTTTAATCGATAAATATTTCAGATGGACATCTGGTTAGTATCTTATATTGTAAGTTACAGAACGGAGATCTATATGTCTTTTGAAGATGCTTTGAAAACGGTTGAGGGTGGTGTCATAATTGACATAGAGGTCACACCGGGTTCAAAGGAACTCTGTGTTCCCTGTGGCTACAATCCATGGAGAAAACGTGTAGAAGCACGTCTGTCTCAGAATGCCCGAAAAGGAAAGGCCAATGAGCAGCTTGTAAAAGCTTTTGCGGATACTTTAGGTTTACATTCTTCTGAAATTTTCATTGTGAGTGGCGTTCATAATTCTAAAAAATCCCTTTTTCTTAAAGATGCAGAATATGATTCTATAATTGTAACATTAAAAGAAAAACTGCTGCATGCTTCTGGTTAATCTATAGAGGTTATTATAGTCTGCTATACTAATACTTTCACCCTGCTTACCTTCGCTTAATATATCTCAGAAACAATCTAGTATCTGAGGTGAAATAAATGGCTGAATATTTCGAAAATCTGGTAGAAAGAGCAAGTTACTATGAACAATTCGAAGAAGTCGTTCGCTATTACAAGTAAAATCACATATAGATATATATTATCATACCCTGTCGTAAAGATTCCCTCCAATCTCGAAAAGTTTGCTTTTGATTGCGACAGGGCATTTACTTGTAAACAACTGTTAAACATCTTTTTGTACATGGTTTTTTATGCTTTGTTTCTTTGATTATTGTTACTGCTTTTCAGAGGTCATTCTTTAATGAGATGAGTGATTATTTTTAATCAAGTTTCTAAAAATACGTTGGATATTTGCATGCAAGGAAAAAATCCACATTCAAAGAGATCATTAAAAGCACCGCTGTTTGTTTATGAGAAAAGACTGGAGAGGATGGAAGACCTGCTAGCTGAACTACATGAGTTCAGTGATCAGGGTTCTATTATTGTAGTTGAAGGAAAAAGGGATGTTGTTGCACTAAAAAAATTGGGGATCAGGGGAGACTTCCGACTTGCTACCCACCACTCTCTTATCAATTTCTCCGAAGATCTGTCAAAGACCGGTAAAAAAGTGGTTATCCTGACGGACTGGGACCGCTGGGGAAATATACTTGCTTCTAAACTTACTGAAAATCTGCAATCGCTTGGAAGCAACCCGGATACAAGAATCAGGGATCTTATAATTTCCCTGGTTCAAAAAGAGATAAAAGATGTTGAAAGCCTTCCGGCTTATGTTAGAAAACTTCGGGAGATTTCTCTGGGAAAGAACGTTACAGATCGATTTTAAAGTGGCTTTCTGATCTTCAGTGGTGCTGGGGTTCAAAACTGCGTTCGAACTCAGGGTATAGTTCTGATTTGTCCATGAGCTCTTCATAGACATCATGTCTCGGACTCACAATAACCACGTGGGCAGGTGGATGAATCTTCCTCAACTTACTTATGGCAGCGCCTGCATTGTTATCAAGTTCGACCAATGCTGCAGAATTGCATTTTGCTCTTAAAGGTACTCCTGCAACACTAACAAGAAGATTATCAGCGTAAACAGGTTCAATTCTTTTGGGCTTTGATACGAACCTCATCCTCCCATAGTGCTCAAGATCATGCAATGCCACGTTTACTTTATCGGCATTGTCGCCACGAATGACGGCAAAAGACTTAACTCCAATCCCCATCCCAGAAAATCCCCTTGTATAATTTTTTCATATGTGTATCACTTTAATTACCGTTTTTTTAGGCTCCTGCACCTAATATGCCTGGATTTCCTAGCTCTATTATAAATAAAACTTTTTACAGTAATAAAGTTTTCTATTCAGGGTGATATAGAATATATTTTTCAAAAAGGACAGATCATTTTCCAAGTTCTTTCGATCTGTTCGAAGATTCGATCACTGCTTTTATAAAAGCTGATCTGATTCCGCTGTCTTCAAGAACCTTTACTCCCCTGATAGTTGTTCCTGCAGGAGAGGTAACCATATCTTTGAGTTCCCCGGGGTGTGTTCCTGTTTCAAGTACCATTTTTGCCGCACCGATAACTGTCTGGGCCGCAAGGGTCAGTGCACTTTTGCGGTCAAGTCCTTCATAGACGGCACCATCGGCCATGGCTTCTATTACAGGGAATATATATGCAGGCCCGCTCCCGGAAAGACCTGTTACGGCATCCATCAGATTCTCAGGTACCTGTATGGCACTTCCTACAGAACTGAATATTTCAAGTGCATTCTGTGTATCTTCTTGCGATGCATTGCTTCCCTGTGTTATGGCAGAGGCTGCTTCTGCAACGGTTGCAGCGATATTTGGCATTACTCTGATTACCCTGGTACCACTGTTGAACTCTTTTTCGATGTTCTCCAGCTTTACACCTGCGGCAATAGAGATTATAAGTTTATCGTCTGTGACATCATCTTTTATACCTGATATCACTTTTTTGAGAATCTGGGGCTTAACTGCAAGAACTATTATGTCTGAATTCGTAACTGTAAAGCTATTATCAGTAGAGACCTTGATACCAGGATCTTCTTTGAGTTCATCAAGGGATGGTTCATAAAGGTCACTTGCATAAACATCGGACGGGACAAAGAGTCCCGCATCACATATTCCTTTTATCAATGAACTCCCCATTTTACCGGTACCTATAAATCCCAGTTTTTTGCCTTCCAGATTCATTTTATCACTTTATATTATCGTTATTTCCTTTTGATTGTTACAATATCTCCAAGCGTAGTGCCGCGGTTCAGGTGCTCACCACTCCACTCATCATCACTAATCCTTTCAGTAAGTTTTATATCAAGGACCTTTTCGATCTTCTGACGAACATCGTCTTCAGGAACGATCTCTTCACGCTCGATCTTTTTTACAAGTGTTGATTTTTCCTTTATCATCGAAGCCAGTTTATCATGTGTCCATTTTTTTTTCTCCCTGGCTTCCTTTATCATCTGACCATATTCATCAACAAGCTCGTCAACTACCATTTCACGGGCCTTTTTCTGAGGTCTGCGACTTCCTGCGCTTGCTGGTTTACGGCTAACCGGAGAAACTTTCCTTGATACTGGTGTACGCTTTCCAATTGCGTTCCCATGTTGTGAACATTTTCCACATACTGTAAGTTCACTACCGTCAATGTTGATCTTAAAAGGGCCGCCTTTTATTTCGGCGCCACATATTTCGCACTGCATAGATTTTCAACTCGTAAAGTGTCTTATCTCTTCTTTACGAAAGGGCTATATACCCTTTGAACTTAAATACTATTCGGAGGCACATGAGCGAGACCAGCGACAGCGACTTTGAACATGGAAGGTATGACTTTCCCTCCGTGAACAAAGCCGATTATGACTATGTAGGTTCAGATAGCGAGGAAGATTTTTCCAAATATCTGCTGGACCGAATGAGGCAGCTAGAGTCAAGGAACAATCTTCTGAAGGAACAATGCGACCAGATAGAATCAGAAAAACGTTTTGTTGAGAGTCAGAAACTCAAATACGAACGTGAGGTACGCAGACTGCAGGCGGAAGTGGACCGACTAAAAACCGTTCCTCTTGTAGTGGCAACTATAATGGATGTCATTAACGAGGAAAAAGTACTTGTGAGAAGCTCCACAGGTCCGCAGTTCATGGTCAATGTTTCCCAGTACCTGAACGAGGAATCCCTTGTTCCGGGTGCAAAGGTTGCATTGAACCAGCAGACACTTGCGATCGTGGAAGTTATTCCTGCAAGCGAGGATCCTGCAGTTTCAGCAATGGAGGTATTAGAGTCTCAGGATGTTGACTACGATGATATCGGTGGACTGGATGCCCAGATACAGGAACTGATCGAATCCGTGGAATTGCCACTGACAAAACCGGATTCTTTCAAGCGTATAGGTATCACCCCGCCAAAAGGTGTTCTTCTGTATGGTGAACCAGGTACCGGAAAGACGCTACTGGCAAAGGCCGTTGCACACAGGACGGAAGCAACTTACATAAGAGTAGTTGGTTCCGAGCTGATTCAGAAATATATTGGTGACGGTGCCAAACTTGTAAGAGAACTTTTCGATATGGCAAGGAAAAAATCTCCTACAATCCTCTTCATCGATGAACTTGATGCAATAGCTTCAAGACGTCTGAATGATACCAACGGTGCTGACCGTGAGGTTCAGCGGACACTTATGCAATTGCTTGCCGAAATGGATGGCTTTGACAACCGGGGAGATATCAGAATTATCGCAGCCACCAACAGACTGGATGTTCTGGATCCTGCTATCCTGAGGCCCGGAAGATTTGACAGGATGGTCAATGTACCGATGCCTGATGAAGAGGCCCGTGAGAATATCTTCAGGATACACACACGTTTCATGTCAGTTGCGGATGATATTGACTTCAGGAAACTTGCTAAACTAACCGAGAACGCAAGTGGTGCGGACCTGAATGCCATTGCAATGGAAGCAGGTATGCTTGCTGTAAGACTTGACAGGGAGAATATCACAATGTCTGATTTCCTAGAGTCTGTACAGAAGGTCATGTCAAAGAAAGAAAATGAAAAAGAAGTTCTGCCTGATGGAATGTTCATTTAACATTCCTGCTGGTAAGTTACTTCACTATCTTTTTTCATATTATTTTTCGTGAACAACAGGAAAGATAATTTTCATATAAAAGATGAGATCCGCATATTGGGAATAGATGATTCTGCGCTTATAAGCGATACTATCACAATAGTGGGAGCTTTCTTTCGCGGAGGATTGTGGCTTGATGGTGTGCTTCGTTCGGAGATCACAAGGGATGGTATGGACTCAACAGAACGTATTATCTCCATGGTTCTAAAAAGTAAACATTTTCCTCAGATCAGGGCAATAATGCTTGATGGTGTGACTTATGGCGGTTTCAATCCGGTTGATATCGTATCTCTTTATGAAAGAACCCAAATTCCTGTAATTGTCCTTATGCGTAACATTCCTGATTTTGAAAAGATAGAAACTGCTTTATCCTATCTCCCCGAATCAAAAAAAAGAATGAGGATCATCAGAAAAGCAGGTGATATCAGCAAAGTTGTCACAAAGGACAGATACAATCCGGTATTTATACAGTGTTGCGGAATAGATACTTCTATGGCCAAAATAATCGTAAAAATAACATCAACAAGGAGTAATATTCCCGAGCCACTGAGAGTGGCTCATTTGATAGCAACGGGAATCGTCCTTGGTGAATCGCGTGGAAAGGCCTGATGAAAAGTTTCCTGATATAGTACCTGATATTTGTGATATAATAAGTTCATTTATACTTGTTTACCAGTTCCACTCCTTCGTTCATGAGTGAATCCGCTCTTTCCTTTGTTTTTGATTCCGCAAAGATACGGATAATTGGTTCTGTTCCCGAAGGTCTTATAAGTACCCACCCGTCATCGTACCATATCTTCACACCATCAGTTGTGTCAACTTCGTTGTACTCTGACAGAACGTCTGCTTTTACCTTTTCCATAGTTCCTGGAAGGTCTTCGATCCTGACCTTGGTCTTAGAATTAAAGTAGGCAGGCACACTTCGGGCAAGTTCGGATAGCTTCTGTCCGCTGGCGATGATCTCCAGGAACTTGGCACAGGCCATGGCACCGTCACGACAGTACTGATGTTCAGGGAAAATAAGTCCTCCGTTCCCCTCTCCTCCAAATACCGCGTTTATTTCCATCATCTTACGGGCAACATTGATGGAACCAACAGCTGTCCATACAAGTTCTACTCCGGCTTCCTTTGCAACATCCAGCATGCGTGACGAGGAACTCACCGGAGTGACAACAGGGCCTTTCCTCCTTTCAAGTACATACTTTGCCATCATTGAGAGCAGAATCTCTTCTTCTATGAAATTCCCGTTCTCATCAAAGAATACCGCACGATCTGCATCTCCGTCCTGTGCAACACCCATATGTGCATCTGTTCTCCTGACAATGTCAGCAAGCTCTGTGAGTACATCGGGTGTAGGTTCGGGATTTCTCCACGGAAATGTGCCATCCACCTGGCCATTTATGGTGATAACCTCACATCCCAGTTTCTGAAGAAGGAACGGAAGTGTGACTGATCCGGCTCCGCACCCGGTATCGGATACAACCCTGAATCTCTTCTCACGTATAAGTTCATGATCCACTGAATTAATAATTCCGTTAATGTAAAATTCGTTGGCATTACTGTCATGGCGCAGGTCTCCGGTCTTTTCCCAGGATGCGGCATTGAACTCTCTGGAGTAGTATATCTTCTCGATCTCAGCTTCATCTTCTCTGGAAAGTTCACTTCCATCACCTGCAATGAGCTTTATTCCGTTGTATTCCCTTGGGTTATGGGATGCTGTTACAACAATTCCGGCATCTGCATGTTCCTTTACATAGTACTGGACAGAAGGAGTAGGGCATATGTCTACATCAATTACAGTAAGTCCTGCTGAAAGTGCACCGGCAATAGCAGCCGATCTTAGCATCTCACCTGAAGCTCTTGTATCTCTTCCGATGGCAACAATACCTTCAGAATCCATGTAGGTCCCGAGACTTCTCGCCACATCCATTGCCAGTTGAGGAGTTATGTATTCGTTAGCTATTCCCCTTACACCATTAGTTCCGAAAAATGCCATCAATTATCACCATTATTAAAAGCATTGGAGGTATATGTGAGAACCCTATTTTATGCTTTGTGAGAATATGCTTAATAATATATTCTTCATATTGTCATCAGATGCTCAATGAAAAACTGGACTCATTAAAAAAAGGCATATCAGAAAAGAAAAGTGCTGTGATCGCTTTCTCAGGTGGTGTAGACAGTGCTACACTTGCATCAATAGCTAAGCAGTTGCTTGGGGAGAATTCAATTGCCGTTACCGTGAAGCTTCATTCCTTCCCGGAAAGGGAACTGGAATGTGCAAAAAGGGTTGCTGGAGAAATAGGCATAGAGCACAGAATTGTGTTCTTTGATGAACTGGATCTCCCTGAAGTGGCTGGGAATAGTTCTGAAAGGTGCTATTATTGCAAAAAGGAGATCCTGAATATTCTGGATTCCGTTAGAAAAGAGCTGGGTTTTAATGTGATAATTGAAGGAAGCAATGCGTCAGATCTTAATTCATACAGACCTGGCAGACAGGCAATAGAAGAGGTCGGAAGTATTGTGTATTCTCCTTTTATTGAATATGGTGTTAATAAAGATGAAATAAGAAAAATGGCGGAATACCTTGGTCTGTCTGTTTCACACAAATTCCCTTCGCCGTGTCTTGCATCCCGTTTCCCTTATGGTGATGCTCTTACAGGTGAAGCCATTAAAAAAGTGGAGTTGGCAGAGGATCATCTGCTGGATCTGGGCTTTAGAGAATTGAGGGTGCGTGCTCACAACGATATTGCGCGCATAGAAATAGCTCCGGATGAGATGCAGCTTCTTTTGAATATGAGGAAAGCGGTATCCTCTTATTTAAAAGAGCTGGGCTTTAATTATGTTACACTGGATCTGGAAGGATTCAGAAGTGGGAGCATGGATGAAGTTTTATGACTGCTGATTTTATTATCAGAAAAGCAACAACATCAGATCGCCTGGACATTGAGATATTGATGTCAACATATTTCCTTGATATAGGCGATGCTCTCATTGATAATTTTGTGGTAGCGGACATTGAAGGGAAAGTTATCGGAGCAGCATGCATGGAATCCGGAAAGATACGGGAGATTCATTCCATAGCGGTACATCCTAATTATCGTGGAAAAGGGATAGGCAGTTCATTGCTTGATGCTATTATTTCAGAGCTTGATGAAGGTGCTTTTATCTATGCAAGGACAACCTCTCCTCTCTTTTTTGAAAAAACAGGCTTTTTGAAACTGGAAGATTCTAAAAAGAAAGAACTATGGAAAGACTGTGCAGAGTGCAACAGCTTTAATAATTGCAAGCAATCTGTTCTACGTATGGAGATTAGTAATAATAGCAGGTGATATCGTTGCTGACTTTAGGTATAGTTAATACATATGATAAGATCAAGGTCCTGGATGCTCATTACAGGGCAATAGCAAGAGCTGCTCCGATATGTCATGCCTTTGGATTTTCACTTGCTCTTTTTGATTTCCCTTTCAAGATGAATGCAGATGAGCTGGTGGAATATGTAGCTGATAAGACCACAATAGGTGACTCGGGAAAATATCTCCGGATGCTGCATGAAAAAAAGCATCTTTTTGTTTTTGATCTGCCTAAGAAAGGATTTCAACCTCAGTTAGGCTCGGTTGTTGTGACCACTTCAAAACCGGAAAAGAAATTCTCCATAACACCTGAAGCCTTTACAGATGAGATGATCAACGGCAGATCTTTTCTGGTACTTGTGGGACTTGGACGCAAAGGCCTTCCCAAAAACCTTTTCAGTCTGGCAAGATATCATCTTGACATTACTTCTCAGGGTATTTCTCTTGAAACATGTACTGCGATAGGTTGTATTCCTGCATATCTTACTGGTATGGTAGATTGCAAAAGTTCAGGATGTGAGTAAATTGTCAGGGAACTTTATTAAGTATAAAAATTATACTACGAAACATGCGTCTGAGTGTTTTTTATTCAGGAGATTTTGGCAGAAAAGTTGTTGGGAATCTTGTTAATTCTGATAGTTTTTGTGTATCATGCGGAGACCTCTGTGACCATTGTCG
>JAASSR010000124.1 GCA_021767785.1 Methanolobus sp. | reverse complement strand
TTTTTAGCCTCCATCTGTTTTTAATATTATTCATGAATCAAAAAGCATTGAGCTATTTTCTCTCTTTCTTTGTCCTGAAATTGAACTTCCTTCCACTTAAAATTCCGTCCTTCATTCTCTTGAGTGTAATCCTGTTCTTAATCTCAAATTACCTTTCTTCTCTGGAGTTGAAGATAATAACCACTCTTTGAAACCTTCTTAGGAGCTAAGAAGGTTACTGAGAAGTTTAATACATGGATTAACAAAAAGGCAGCTTACAAGAAACAGTCTGTTATGTGGATTTATGTTCTGTCCTATCCACCTAAAGCCATATTATCAGGCTTTCTCTATTGAGACCATTTCTATTGTGAATGTCAGAGTCTTACCTGCCAGCTGGGAATTACAGTCAATAGTAACATTTTTGTCGGTGATATTGACTACAACACCAACCTGATTTTGAGTGGTCACTTTCTGACCAATGACCGGAGTGATATTAGCTGCGTGTAATTCTTCCACAGGTACAGATATCAGAAGTGCTGGACAATAGGCACCATATACATTTTCCGGGGGTATAACCACTGTTTTGACATCACCTACCTCCATACCCATCACTGCATCATCAAAACCTTTCATTGCTTGTCCCTCTCCGACTACAAAAGATAAAGGTTCATAGTTCCTGCCAGAATTGTAAATACCTTCTCTTCTTGCAACTTCCTCCATGGAAGTGTCAAATACGGTTCCATCATCCAGAGTTCCCGTATAATTCACAGAAACAAAGTCCTCTTCCTCTACCTTTGTGGCATTGTCAGACTCGGTGCACCCACTGATCAGCAATGAACAAATCAATATTATGAATAAGATATTCTTCAAATACCCACCCCATTTTACATTCATAAACATCTCCCTGTCGGAAGATCAATTTACAGCAATAAAAAGTATTTAATAATTTTATAACTACTAACTGTTGAAACTTCAAGGTATATAAGAATAGTAAATACTGTCTTTTTATGTCATAATAAGGTACAGTAACTTCACATCATTTCAAGCAAGTTCAGAGGACAATAACAGAATATGGCGATCATCCTGAACCTGAATTTGAAGCTGATATTGGTGTTCTTCAACAGAGACACTTAAAATCCATAGGATTCACGTATAATGGCGTTTTTTAAAAGAGGTTGAAAAGCGATTAGTTGGGATATTTACGCAGTGATTCAGATAAGTTTACACGATTTAACAATACTCTCTCCTAATTTTGAATATATCCTGAAGCGTTCTTGTGAAAAGGTCAGTATCTCGAACCAGTTAGCCTTCCGGGACTGCATATAAGCTATCTCACTCTCATAGATCGGTATGTCATAGCAGTAATGCAGCAGATTCCTCTGAGCATACTCCACCTGCCCAGCCTCCGTTAACTCATCCCTATACATCTTTGGCAGTATCTCTATGGAAAGCCCTGACCTGTATCAACCCGACATACTGCTTTGCCTGTAGACTGTTACGATGCAGGGTCAGGAGTTCGCCGTTTGACTGGTTGAGTTTGTCGATGAGGTCGAGGTGGTTGGAGTAAGGGAGATGGTCGTATTCGAAGAGGGTGAATGGAGAGTTGTAATTCATTTTAAAAATTACATAAAAGGTTGAAGAATATTACCAAAAAAAGCGTAAATATGTATTGAATCTTTACTTGGCTCTGTACAAAAACTATCAACATAATAATCCATAAGTTGAAAGTGGCAATTCCTATTATTTGTTTATAAGTCTCCTTTTGCGATTTCTTCATCCCAGTACTGATTAACGCCCGCCATAAATTCATCATCACTTATCAGTTCGGCATGAATACTTTTAATTATGTCTTCTGAAACCTGACCTTCGTTGACCATTTCTTTGCCGGCCTCTCGCAGCGCATCATAAAATTCGTTTATTCTTTTTTTGACATTTTCATTAGGCCAGTCCTCTAATACTCCTCCACTATTTCGGTAGACTTCCAGTACGGGATTCTGAGATGCCATATATGCCTTGAACAAATCAAAATTGTGTTCTCCGGGAAATCCTGCATTTGCAATCATAAAAAAACGTGGATAGTGCATTCTTTCCTCATGATAACAGCTTCCATCTTCATTTTTGTGAATATGTGGAGTTGCAGTAGGTAGCAGCCTTTCATTGAATTTTTTTAGTATGGAGGTCATGAATAATCCATAGACAGGCGTGGCCATTCCTACATAATCTGATTCATAAAAAAGATCTATGAGATCGGACATATCGTCATCGATTACGCATTTTCCGGGAGTTTTAGTCCAGCAACTAAAACAACCACAACAATGATTGATATTATACTCTGTCAGGAATACCTCTTCTGTCTGAGCACCCGCTTGTCTGGCCCCCTCCAGTAAAGGATCAACAATTCGATGGGAATTGCTTTTCCTTCCTCTGGGACTACCATTAAAAACAGTTATTTTCATATTAATTCTCCTATTTTGGGTTTTGTAGAGAAACTCTCCTCTAACTTTAATTGAAGTATAATCTTATAAAAAGAAATGTATTTCATCCATTTGCTTGCACTAAAAAAGCAATTTCTATTTCAGTGAGGATTCAAATGAGGATCTCTACAGAGCCTATATTTATTAATATAAAAACAAATATTTTTTAGATTTTACTGGTCTTCCTATATCCCAGCATTTCTTATTAGGAGATATATACAAGAAAAAAGTTTACGCTTTTGTATGCTCTATTAACAATCGACCTAATCATTAATGAACTAATTCTAGTGAAAAAACAGAATTTCATTTTTCAAGAGGGATGAGATATTTTAAATATTTGCATATGAATTACAACTCGTATTGGAGGAGTTATGATTTTATAATATTTCAACTCATTAATTCTATCTAATAGATTCGGTGGAATAAAATCAAAGTCATGAGTTTCCCGGTACTCAGTATCTAATATTTAAAGGGTGTCTCTTAAAGAACAGGTGTTGTGATTGGTTTGAGATCTCGCGTAGTTCTGGGAGTAATGGGCCCTATTCTTTGGATGCTTGCTGGATTTATGATTATCCCATTGATCGTTGCTCTTTATTATGAAGAACCCCTGTATATTTTTGTTGTTCCTTTTATTTGCGCAATAATTATTGCTTATTTATTGACATTATCTTTCAAAAGACAGGATGTGCAATGGAATCTAAAGGAAGGTTTTTTTATTGTTGCAGCAACCTGGCTTATTGCAGCACTGCTTTACTCTTGTCCCTATATGCTTGAAGGCGTGCCTCCTATAAACGCCTTATTTGAATCCATGTCCGGGGTAACAGCTACAGGAGCAACTGCACTTGCCGATATAGAGAGCCATAGCAAAAGCCTGCTTTTTTGGAGAGGTCTGACCCAATGGCTTGGTGGTATGGGGATTATCATGTTGTTCGTTGCAATCCTGCCAAAACTCGGCGTTGGTGGGAGGCAAATGTTCCGTGCAGAGGTTCCAGGTCTTCAGGAAGAAAAACTGCGCCCGAGGATAAGGGAGACCGCTAAGATTCTGTGGCTCGTTTACATTGTATTGTCATTTGCAGAATTTATTCTCCTTATGAGCGCAGGATTGTCTCCGTATGATTCTATCACTCACACATTTACATCCATCTCATGCGCTGGTTTTTCTCCCTATTCAAACAGCATAGCAGCTTTTGGTGATCCCCTGGTAGAAAGTATTTTTGTTGTATTTATGTTCCTTGGGGGAGCAAACTTTGCCCTACATTACAAAACGATAGTTTTTGACAGGAAAAGCCTGATAAAGGACCAGGAATTCAAGTTCTACTTTTTTATAATTGTGTCTGCGACACTTGTTCTTGTTTTTGAGCTAATCAGAGCTGAAGTTTATTCTGCTACTGAAGCTTTCAGATACAGTCTTTTTCAGGTCATTTCCATTCTGACAACTACAGGCTATGCAAGTGTGGACTTTAATCTCTGGCCGGATTCTCCAAGATTTATACTTTTTTTACTAATGTTCATAGGAGGATGTGCAGGTTCTACTTCAGGCGGTGTGAAAGTAGTGCGCTTGCTTCTTCTACTAAAATACACACAAAAAGTTCTTATTAATGTTATTCATCCAAAAGCTGTTGTGCCAGTCCGCTTTAATAATAATAAAGTACCTGATGAGATTATTCAGTCTATAGTTTCCTTCCTGGTAATATATGTCCTGATATTCGCCGCCAGCTCAACCCTGCTTTCCATGATGGGGATGGATTTTATCACTACTCTGAGTGCTTCCATCGCAACCCTTGGCAATGTAGGGCCCGGTCTTGGTCTAGTAGGACCGATGGCCAGTTTTGATAACATACCGGATCCAGGGAAGTTGATACTCATCGCCAATATGTGGATTGGTAGGCTTGAAGTGTTTACAGTTATAGTGCTGTTGACACCGACTTTCTGGAAGCATTGAGTACAAAAAGAAGATGTGAATGTAGAATAAGAAAAAAGCCTGTTAAGGTTACAGTTCTTGATTTTTTCAGTATGTATCCAACCATTAAAATTGAAATGGATCTCTGGAAATACATGGTAGCAGAATCGCTTGAAATGCAAATATTACTGATGAGATAAAGGAGATGCTTTCAAAAGTAGATCTTGCATATCTTCAAAATAAGGACACCTGGAAAGATTTTGTTGTTATGGTTAAGATTCAGCCTGATAAGGACATATTGCCTGTCAGGATGGACTATAAAGGCTCTGGAACAGGCTATAATGTAGGTATTAACTATCTATGTTCTGATTCTGAATTGTGGTATGCTTTACCTGATATTATCGCTTCAGTTATCCTTAATGGCAAAGTGCCAAAGATTGTAGAAGCTATCAAATTCATTCCAAAAGGTATCCAGAAGGGAATATTAAATATAAAATTAATTCATGTAACTGCATCTATATTCTAATATTATTTTGACATGCTCATTGTAATATCAG
>JAASSR010000046.1 GCA_021767785.1 Methanolobus sp. | reverse complement strand
TCTGAACAAAAAGTCTTTTATTGTCCCGGTTCAATTCTGAATCTATAATCCTTATTGATGATGAGTGAAATGTTATCCAAAAAAGTTGCAAATATTCCTCCTTTCTATGTGATGGAAGTACTTGAAAGGGCACAACAGCTGGAAGAGCAGGGCAGAAACATAATACATCTTGAAATAGGAGAACCTGATTTCCCCACGCCTCCTCATATATGCGATGCCGCAAAAGATGCTATGTGTGCAGGTAATACAAAATACACTCACAGTCAGGGAATCTTAGAACTCAGACAGGCCATTGCAAAAAGTTACAGGAATAAGTTCAATGTGGAGCTAAGTCCCGAACAGATTATTGTAACATCCGGTACAAGTCCTGCTATGCTCCTTGTTTTCCTCGCACTTATCAACCAGGGGGATGAGGTCATAATGTCCAATCCTCATTATGCCTGTTATCCTAATTTCGTGAATACAGTGGGAGGTACTCCTGATTTTATCTACACCAATGAGGATAACGGTTTCATGTTACAAGCAGATGAAGTTGCTTCACATATCAATTCTAAAACAAAAGCAATACTCATCAATTCGCCATGTAATCCTACAGGACAGGTAATGCCCGGGGAAATACTTCAAAGTCTCGCAAAAACTGCAGGTGATATTCCAATTATCTCCGATGAGATATATCAGGGGCTTGTCTATGAAGGAGAGGATCATACTATATTAGAGTATACGGATAATGCCTTTGTTCTCAACGGTTTCTCTAAACTCTATGCCATGACAGGATGGAGACTTGGTTATCTGATATCACCTGTGCAGTATATCAGAACATTGCAGAAGATACAACAGAATCTTTTCATTTCAACAAATGCCTTTGTTCAGCATGCAGGGATTGCAGCTCTGGAAGGCCCTCAGGAATATACTGAAAAAATGGTAAAGGTCTATGATCAAAGACGTATCTATATTATAAAGAGATTAAAAGAGATAGGTCTTGATATCAAAACGGAACCAAAGGGTGCATATTATGTACTCGCTGATGCCAGTAAATTCGGTAATGATTCACTGGAGCTTAGCAGAAGTATACTGGAAGATATCGGTGTTGCTGTCACTCCGGGAATCGATTTTGGAATGGGTGCCGAAAGACACCTGCGTTTTTCGTATGCTAACAGCCTGGAGAATATCGAAGAAGGAATGAACAGACTGGAAAAGTATCTTACAGGACAGGTATGTTTTTTCTTCTGAAAATTGATTTTTAATTCTCATCACTATTTCGTTCAATCTGTTTTTATCTATCTTTTTTTATATAGCCTATATTTTGTAGCCAAAATAGGCAAACTTAAAATAGTACCTGTGTTATACAAAATTATGGGCACCCTGCTTTATATACCATAATCCAGAAAAAAGGTAGTTTTTTATATGACAACTGAAAGGACTGAAGATTATCTTAAGGTAATTGAAAAAGTAATTGAACGAAAAGGCTATGCACAGGTCAAGGATGTTTCAAGGGAGCTTGATATCAGTTCACCCAGTGTCACAGGAATGTTCAAAAAACTCACCAAGATGGGTTACATCAACTATGAGAAATACGGTGGTGTCACTCTTACTCCCGAGGGAGAGAAAATCGCCAAGTGTACGATGGAAAAACACAGTGTTATCAGGGATTTTTTACTTATACTCGGCCTTGATGAGGAAATCGCAGATCACGATGCCTGCAAGATCGAACATGTTCTTACCCCTGAAACCTTTGACACACTGACAAAATTCGTTGAATTTATCAATATTAAAGAAGAATGGCCATACTGGCTGGATCATTTTAATCATTATATGAAAACCGGCGAGTATATAGACTGTACACCGGCAACAAAGGATAAATGTCCTATACACGGTAAGAAAGATTAATTATTCATTTCTTCCGCAAGACTCTTTTTTCTGCATGCCTGTAGAGGGTTACAATGTATGTAATCAGTGGTATAAGATCACACTTCAATTATAATTTTGATTTTGTAGTCTAAAACAAATTAGGTAATGCGAAATTACTAAATACAAAAAAAGGATTAGAGCTAACATCAAAAATGACAGGTAATGACTTTCCAGACATTCATGAGACAACACTTGATACGCTTAAACCCGGAGAGAAGGCGAAGATAACAAAAGTTCGGGTCAAAGGTTCTGCAAGAAGGAAACTCTTTGACATGGGAATGGTTGCCGGGTCGGAGATAGAACTTGTGAGGAATGCACCTCTCGGAGATCCCATGGACTACAGGATAAAAGGTTATCATCTCTCTATCAGAAAAGAAGAAGCAAGACAAATATTCATTCATAAGCTCTAATGGCTGTGTGCCGGTTTTTATTCATTTCCGGAATCTTCATCTGTCATTTGAAAATTTAACTTTGCGTTTATACTTCACTTATAAGTATCTTTCATTTATCTTTAAATTATCATAATCTGAAGAGGTCGGTCAATGGAAAACAGGGAGATAAAGATAGCACTTACAGGCAATCCTAATGTTGGCAAGACCACACTTTTCAATGCTCTCACAGGCTCCAAGCAACATGTTGGTAACTGGCCAGGGGTCACTGTGGAGAAGAAGAGTGGCAGAGTATCATACAATGGATATGATATTGAGGTAATAGATCTTCCCGGTACCTACAGTCTCACTGCATATTCAATGGACGAGATAATCGCCCGTGATTTCATAATCGAGGAAAAGCCGGACATTGTCATTCAGGTAGTGGATGCTTCTAACCTTGAAAGGAATCTCTATCTCACCACTCAGCTCATGGAGCTCGGTTCTGAGATACTGATTGTTCTTAATATGTGTGATATCGCTGAGGAAAGAGGTGACCGTATCTATATAGATAAAATGGAGGAACTTCTGGCAACACCCGTTATAAAGACAGTAGCTACCAGGAAAAAAGGAATCTGTGAACTCCTGGATAAGGTCATCGAAGAAAAGGAGATAGAGCAATATCACGGACATGAGATAGGTTATGGAAATGAGATAGAGGAAAAGGTTCTTGAGATAGAAAAGATCTTAAGTGATGATGAGACCCGCGATAAAAGATACCCTTTAAGATGGATGAGTGTACGTCTTCTTGAAGGTGATACCAATGTCAGGAGAAAGATAGCAGGTAGTCCGGTATATGACAGGGTCACTGAAATACTCGATTCCATTGATCAGGACGAGTATGAGGCGGAAATTGCTGATAAACGTTACCTTGCCATAAACACTATCTTCCCGCAGATGTGTACCCGTGCCAATGATACATTGACAAAATCCGACATGATAGACAGGGTACTTACAAATAAATATCTGGGAATCCCGATATTTCTTGCACTTATGTGGGGAGCTTTCGAGCTTACATTCGCCTTTGCAACCCCTTTTATGGACATGATCGATCTTTCTGCGTCATGGGTTTCAGAATACGTCTCATCAAGCCTTGAACCTTCATGGCTGGCTTCTCTTGTCGGTGATGGTATAATTGGTGGTGTAGGGGCGGTACTTGTTTTCGTGCCTAATATATTCATATTGTTCTTTTTACTTTCATTACTCGAAGGTAGTGGCTACCTTGCAAGAGCTGCGTTCATCATGGACAAACTTATGTATAAGATTGGCATGCATGGCAAATCCTTCATACCAATGTTAATGGGTTTCGGGTGTAATGTGCCTGCTATAATGGCTGCCAGAAGCATAGAGGATGAAAAGGACAGACTTATTACTATACTAATAGTACCTTTTGTTTCCTGCGGAGCAAGACTACCTATATATGTACTGTTTGCAGGCACTTTCTTCGGAAGACAGGCAGGAACAGTGATATTCGCGATGTATATACTGGGAATTGTTATCGCTGTCATATCGGCTAAACTGCTCAGGGCAACTGTAGTCAAAGGAAAACCTGCTCCCTTTATCATGGAACTTCCGCCATACCGGGTTCCAACAATGAAGACAAGCCTTATCCACATGTGGGACAATGGATTCATGTATATTAAAAAGGCAGGCACCATTATTTTGGTAGGTGTTATTGTTATCTGGGCGCTGGCATCCTTCCCGTGGGGTGTAACATACGGAAGTGAGAATAGCTACGTTGGCAGTCTTGGACATGCTGTGGAGCCATTTATGAAGCCACTTGGTTTTGACTGGAAGATATCTGTGGCTCTTATATTCGGTCTTGTAGCTAAAGAGGTAGTTGTAGCGTCTATGGGTGTATTATATGGAGCCGGGGATAATTCAGAAGCACTTAGTGAACGAATAATGGCAGACCCGGGTATCACAGCGCTTAATTCACTCAGCCTCATGGCATTCAGTTTGCTGTATATGCCCTGTGTGGCAACGGTAGGTGTTATTAAAAAAGAGACAGGTTCGTGGAAATGGACTCTGTTTGCTATCATTTACGGCATAGCTGTTGCATGGATAACGGCTTTTGTAATATATCAGGGAGGGTCCTTGCTTGGATATTGAATCAGAGAACAAGGGTGTTAATCCGGACACCAGAATACCGATGACCTTTTCCATAGTCACTGGTTTTCTTTATATATTATCAGGTCTGCTACAGTTGTCTGCAGGCATAGGCAAGATAGTTATGGGTCCCGATACTTATATTCCTTTAACAGGTCCATTGTTCGTGCCCGCAGATATAATTGGTGCTTTCGTCTTACTCTTAATTGGAACCGTATTCATCTATGGTGTTATGGAAATGCGCTCAGGTATCTACGAAGGTGTATCCTATGCATATGTAGGTATACTTATAGCTCTGATCTTTGCAGGTATCTATATACTGGTAAGCACGGGAAATATGCTCGAGGCATATCTGCTTAAAAATGAAGAATTCCTGGGATGGACGCCTCTCAGTGATCTGAGACCCGGTATTTATCTGGCGATACTACCGCTTATTGCGTTCATCAAATGGAAGGATATGTTCGATCCGGTACCAAAGGATGGACAATAATGATAAAAGAAACACTCAAAGCCCTTTTCATGGAGAATTGCACGATCCCTGAAGCTGCTGAAAATCTTGATATTGACCAGAATAGTATCAGGGACAGATTAATTCTGCTGCAGCACATGGGTTATGTGGAAGAAGTATGCAATAATTCAGGTCCCAAGTCGTCTGCCTGTTGTTCTTGCAGTGCGACATCTTCCTGTTCGGACAGGAATGGAAACTTCGAAGGAAAAGCATATCAGTTGACAAAAAAGGGAGAGAAGATCTGCCGCAACTAAGAAATAGCATACCTGACAATCTTCCTTAGGATTTAACAGAGTGAACTCTCTGTATGGTTTTCTTATTATCTGTTTTTATCAGAATCTTTCTTTTCTGGTACTGTTGTATTTCAGCGGTTTTAAGATGTACTTCAATCAGTTTAAATAATGATAACAAAAGACGAAACAATACCGTAACGTATATTTTTAAGTTCGGACACAGATATTATGTTATAAAATTTGAAAAAAATATCAAAGGGATTCAAAATGAAAATTGGAGTTGCAATAGATATAGGTACCAGTGGTATTAGAGCACAGAAGATCGACCTGGATAGCGGGGAGATTCAAAAAACAGTTATTACTCTCCGCAACCCTATACCGGGTGCGAATGTAATGGACCATCTGGATTTTGCCATTACATACGGACTGGATCTCGCTCAGGGTCTGCATGTAAATGCTGTTAAGCATATTATTGAAACATTGGGTGTCAAACCAGAAGAACTGGAAAGAATGGCTATTTGCGGAAACCCTATACAGCTTTCTATTTTCCAGGGAATCCCAATAGATGACCTTGCATATGCCGGTGAAAGGAAGAAGGAAAAACTGAACATCAAAGATGAGGACAGAAGTGCACGTATTGTCGATTGTTCGGAGATCAATGGACTGGATGTCTATCCAAATGCCAAACTTGTTGTCCCTCCGGCCATAAGACACGAAGTGGGTGCTGATGCACTTGCTCTTATAATCAAGTCGGGTTTCCTGGACACTAAAGATACTGCTATTGCAACTGACTATGGAACCAATGCCGAGATGGCACTGATCCATGAAGGTACTATTTATACTGGATCAGCTGCAGCAGGTCCGGCACTTGAAGGTCAGCAGATCAAATACGGTAAGCTCGCATCTCCATTTGTTATATCAGATGTTGAATTCGAAGGGAATGCCATAAGGAACTACGTACTTGATGCTGAGATGAACACTGTTAAAGGTGCACTTACTGACCCTAAGAGCGGTGATGTACTTGACGAAGGAATGCAAATGTGGAGATGTGCGGCTCCAAGCAAACTTCCTAATGGTCAGGATGAAACAACAACATGTGAGGGGACTATCGAAGCTACCGGTATCACAGGTACAGGTGTGATCGCCATTATCGAGGCAGGGATGAAGAATGGCGTAATTCAGCTTCCAAAGATCAACACACCTGATCACATACTTCATCTCCAGGACAAGATCAAGTTCTTTGAAAAGGATGTTGAATCAGCAGGACTTGCAATGGGTGCAATCCGTGCCGGACACCTGGCGCTCTGTAATGCTGCAGGAATAGAGGTATCCGATGTGAAGAGAGCATACATGTCAGGTGCTGCAGGTACTTATATGGATGCAGTTAAAGCACACAAGGTCGGCATGGTTCCTTTCGATGTGGATGAGGTCATACAGATAGGTAATACTTCTCTGATAGTTGCAAGAGAGATCCTCCTTTCAGAGGACAGACTCTGGGAACTTCAGGAAATTGCATCAAAGATCGTAAGTAACCATGTTATGTTTGCAACTGATCAGGCCTTTAAGGATGCATACATTCAGGAAATATCATACTGGACTGAAGGAATGCCTTTCAAAATGCTAAAGAAGTTCCTGAAGAAGAAGAAATTGCCAAAGATAGATCTGCCTGATAAAGATACAAGGGTCAACAGACTTGTAGAGAAAGATATACCGATTCTTGGTGATGAAGGACTGCAGGTACTTGAGCGTGTTGGTACATACCTAACAATGAAGGTAGACTGTCCCGAATGTGAAAAGTGTATCAAGGTATGCCCCAATGATGCGATAACCATCGATTCAGAAGGCGTTGTTATGATCAGGTCAGACCTTTGTGATGGTGCAAATTGTAAGAGATGTATCAATGCCTGTCCATCGGATAAGTTCAAGTGGGAAAACCTTAAGGTGCTTGAAGAGGACTAATATTATTTCGAGTTTAAAACAAGATAGAGGAAGAAAATGAAAGTATTGGTTGTTGGTGGATTTTTAGGAAGCGGAAAAACATCCACCATTCTTAGATTAGGAAGGGAATTCAGTAAAGCTGGAAAGAAAGTAGCAATAATCGTAAATGAGATTGGAGAAATAGGTCTTGACGGAGATGTCATATCCAAATACGGACTTGATACAACTGAACTTACCAATGGCTGTATCTGCTGTACACTGAAAGTAAGTATGAAAACGACTATCAGCTTACTTTACAAGAACTATAATCCTGATATATTGCTTGTGGAGCCAACGGGAATTGCTTTTCCACATGTAATCAAGGAAGATGTCAAGCTGATGAACCTTGATGGTGTTACAGTTCAACCTCTTGTTACGCTCATTGACGGAAGCAGATTCAAGCAACTCATGAAAGAGGTCAAGAACTTTGCCATGAGACAGATCATCGATGCAGAAATACTGGGTATCAATAAAGTAGATCTGATAGAGGAAATCAGAATACCTATTCTTGAAGAATCTGTACAGCAGCTTAATCCAAAAGCAAAGGTCATACTCCTTTCTGCATCCAAGGCAGATGAACATTGGTATGACTTCGTGGAGCTTGCAATGGGTGATGTTCCGGTAAGAGAGGAAACCGATCAGTCAGTATCAGAAATTCCAGAGGAGGAAAGCGATGAAGTGCCTATGGAAGCAGACCTTAATTCAATAACAGCTTCAGGTATTTCCAGCTATGCTACAGAATATAAGCTCACTGAGGGTATAACTCCTGATATGGCTAAAGAGGTTTCAGGTGAAGTTATGGATTCTCTAAAGAGAAAGGTAATTGAACTGAGTCCTGAGTTCGTGGGACATATCAAGTTGTTTGTAGAATCTGATTCCAACACAATAAAGACAAACCTTACGGGTTTTGATCAGGATATAACGACAGAGCTCATTGATACAGCAACTGAGGGATTGCCCCGACTGAAGATATTATCTGCTGTTTCAAGTATTGATCGTGAAACACTTGCAAACATCGTAAATGAAACGATCTCTGAAAAATTGAGTAAGCAAAATATTGATTTCAGCCACGAGAAAACACATGATCATGATCACGACCATGGTCATGCCAAACCAATTGATATAATCAAGAATAATTGATTAAGATACAGGTATTTATTATAATGCCTGTTGATCCTTTTTTTTCATTTTTCAGATTTTAGCTGTTGATATTTTCTCAATCATTATGTTGTTTGATTGGAGTTAATTGCCAGTTTATATGTTGTATTTAAGTATAACGGATGTTTTCGTTCGGAACACTTTTTCTTAAAAAAGTATGTGATTTCATATGTAGACTTCGACTTTTGACGATATTTAAATTGAACGGTTAACAAATACTAAAAAAATTATGGTTTCTGTGTAACTATCAGATCAAATAAAAAATACTCATTCTACATTCTTATGTTATTATATAATTATTAAATAAACTCAAAAAAATCAAAAAATATAATATTTATGTTATTAATTATAATATGGCAAGCAAACTTTAGTTATTGGGCCAAAACCGATGAATTTTGCCAGTTATATATAAAGGTTTCTCTCACTTATTGTATTCTTTGCTATTTTGTTCTATATAATATTGTAAAGTAAGGTACATACTTCATAAATATAATCAAGAACTACTGGTATAAAGTAATACAAAAACTGAATGCGGGTGGTACTGTATAAAAATATAGTCTTTATTTTTATTCTAAATGTTCTATATAAACCCAAAACCGCTATGTTTATATATCAGTCTGGAATAGGTGTTTATGTGGAAAGATGAAGTTAGCAGATAACTAAAGATCGTTAGCAAATGGTTGTGGAGACTTTTGCTAATAAGAATAGTTATAAGCTAACAGATATCCATCTGCTGCTTAGCAACATGCAACATAATTCTATCGTATGCATGGCAGCAGGAAGTCAATCTAGATCTAAGGAGGTAGAATTAGATGGATGTAGACCCAAGCAAAATATTAGTTAGGTATAATGTGCAGAAAGAAAAAGCACAGACACCTGAAGAGATGGCAGCTGAGATGTATCCAAGCGAAGAGCCTGCAAAAACAATTGCAGCTGCAATCTTTGAAGGAGAAGAAGATGACGTTATCGAGGGCCTTGAGAAGGCTATCGAGGGCGGAGCAGACCCTATAGGACTCATTGATGACGTCCTTATGCCAGGTATGAAGATTGTAACAGACTTATATGACCAGGGCGTAATCTTCCTGCCAAACGTTATGATGTCTGCAGATGCAATGCTCGATGGTATTGAGTTCTGTAAAGAGCAGGGTGCAGCACCTAAAGCAAAAGGTAAAGTTGTTTGCCACGTAGCAGAAGGTGACGTACACGACATTGGAAAGACAATCGTAGCAGCACTCCTTAGAGCAGCTGGATACGATGTAGTTGACCTTGGACGTGACGTACCAGTAGATGAAGTTATCGCAGCTGTAAAGAAGGAAAGCCCAATGATGCTCACCGGTACAGCACTGATGACAACAACAATGTATGCATTCAAGGAAGTCAATGACAGACTCCTCGAGTCAGGTATCAAAGTACCATTCCAGTGCGGTGGCGGAGCAGTAAACCAGGACTTCGTTACACAATACGAACTCGGTGTATATGGTGAAGAAGCTGCAGACGCACCAAAGATGGCAGACGCAATCCTTGCAGGAAAGGGTCTTGCACAGCTGAAGGAATCATTCCACAAACACTAAAGAGGTGACAGAAATGGCAAAAAGATACACATCATTGGCATACAAGAATGCTGACGACATGATCTTCGGAAAGTCAGTATACCCAGTAAAGGCAGAACTCGGATTAGAGGTCGGTGCAGGATATGTTACAGGTGAAGTAAACTATGCACCAAGGCCAGAGGCAGGTGTTTCTAAAGATAAGCTCGTCTCTGAATACCGCAGACTTACAACCGACATCATGGCAAGAGCTGTACAGGTCGGTTTCCCAGGAATATCACTCGAAACAGAGCACGTTGAACAGATGACCAACAACCCTGACTGGGGAGGAGAGGTCGCACACGTTCAGAAGACCATCATGGAAGAATACCATGAGGAATACGGAATCAAAACCGCTCTCAGACACACACCAGGTGACATACGTGAGAACCGTGACTTACTTGCACTGATCGGTGACAAGTATGACACCCTTATGGAGTCATTCGAAGCTGTTGCAGAAGGCGGAGCAGACTTCCTGTCCATCGAAACAATGGGCGGTAAGGAGATTCTTGACTACGCAATCCTCAGGAACGATGTACCTGGTCTTATCTATGCAATTGGCTGTCTCGGTTCACTTGACATGACCATGATCTGGGAAGACATCAGGAAGATCGCAGACAAGAAGGGAAGAATTGCAGCTGGTGACACAGACTGTGCACAGGCAAACACCGCAATGTTCATAGCCGGTGGACTTCTCGACAAGAACCTTGCACACACCCTTGCAATCATCGCAAGAGCAATCTCTGCACCAAGGACACTCGCAGGATATGAAGCAGGTGCCCAGGGTCCAGGTAAGGACTGTGGATACGAGAACACAATCGTAAAGGCAATCACAGGATGCCCAATCGCTCAGGAAGGAAAGACCTCAACCTGTGCTCACTCTGATGTAATGGGTAACCTTGTCATGCAGTGCTGTGACCTGTGGTCCAACGAATCTGTAGAATACCACGGTGAATTCGGTGGTACATCCGTACAGTGCTGGTCAGAGTCCCTTAACTACGATGCAGCAATGCTCAACGTAGCAACTGAGACCGGAAATGCAAAGATGCTCCGTGACATCCTTGTACTCTCTGACAAGTACAGAGACCCACAGGGATACGTCCTCGCATACGACAATGCATACAAGGTAGCAGAAGCAATTGCAAAGGACGGAGACGACCTTTACCTCCGTGCAAAGAACGCTGCAATCGCCTGTGTAGACATACTCAATTCTGCCGACACCAACAAACTTGTCATGTCCAAGTTCGAGACAAATGCACTTGCAGATGCAAAGGCTGCACTCGATGCACTGACAGACGAGAGCGACACCTTCATGAGCGACAGTCTCGAGAAGTACAAGGCAGAAGTCGCTGTGTTCAGACCAGACGACAACTACAAGTTCTAAATTTAGAACTTGTTACTTTTTTTCTTTTTTTATATTCTTTCTACACTTAATGTGACATATATATTTTTCAGTTAGTTGATAGTAGCTGAATAAAGACAGTAAATTTAAATTTATATATTAGCGTATAACTTTTAATCCGTGAGAAGATGGATTGATTATCGTATTTGGTCACAGATTTTATAAAAATAAAAAAAATATAAATATAGTATAGTTACATCATGAATTTCTTGGGATAACCAATTCCATTTATCTGAATTACTGTTTCGAGAGGATCATGTTTCCAATCCTCGGGTGAGAATGTTTTTTGAGTCAGGTTTATATCAACATTGTCTTTGCTTACACCACATTCTCCCATGTAGTCAATAACCAGCTTTTTCCCATGGTTATTTGCATATTCAATTGCTTCTCGATAATTTTCAAAAGTCCTTCTTCCGAGGGGCGAAAATACAAGATAACCTTCTTCAGGATCTGCAACTGAGATTGGTCTTACAATGATTTCTACTCTTTTGATACCTTTTCCAAAAAGAGCGCCGGCAGCATTTCCAACTTCGGCGTGATCAGGTATGACAATTTCTGCATCAATTGCTTTTTCTACATTTTCTCTGTAAGCTGAAACAGGACCTCCAAGCAGAACAACGGGAATATCTACTTTAAACCTCGAGTTGAATTCACCATCGACTATCTTTTTAATTCCTGATTTTTCAATTCCCGGAAGAATGTATGACATCAGGTTAAAAGCCATGTTTTTGGCTACAACATCCTTGACCTTATTACAGAAATCGATACTTGTCATCTTGCTGAGTCTTCCAAGCTTTTCAGCCCCTGCATTTGAAGCTTCAATATCCCATTCTGTATATTCGCCGAGTACATGCAGGGCATCCGTTGGAGTAAAACCAATGGCCTGTATCAATCTTTTCTGAATAAGGGAATCGATGATTATAGTAGAAGGATATTTTTTAGAGATCACAGCAATTTCATCGAGACTCATTGGCTCATAACCAATCGAATTGAGGACTTCGGTTTCAGACTCGTCGAGTCCCACGGGTTTAAATCCTGATCGCATAAAAAATTTAGTCGGCTGAACGTTTCTGTCAAGTACACTTCTTAATGGAACCGGACTTTTCTTTAATTTGTGCAAAAAACTCGGGTATTTAGAGGAAGCGAGACAGAGAGGGATCACTCTTCTTGGCCCGATACGTATTTTTTTAGACTGTGTCCATACATGACTATCGCCTCCCATGGCAGAGGTTTCCATTCTGGTAGCCCGGACCCTGGTTTTCCAGCCACCTACAACTGCACCTGTATCAGACAGTTCCGGGACTCCATCGACAATTGCCGAAACATCAGTGCTGGTTCCACCTACATCAACCACTGCACAGGTATCAAGTCCCGAAAGGAAAGATGCTCCCACCAGACTTGCAGCTGGACCCGAAAATATGGTCTCCACGGGTTTATCCAGCGCATCTTTCAGGCCTACAACCGTACCGTCACATTTAAGCATCAATAATCTAGCATTGATATCTTTTCTTTTGATCTCATCCATCACAGAACGAATGAATTTATCGGATATAGGAATCAACTGGGCATTCAAAGCTGCGGTTACAGCTCTTTCATAGGCACCAAGATCCTGGGAAAGTTCATGACCGCATACAACGGGAAGCCCTGTAGCTTCATGTATCACATCAGTAATAGCCATCTCATGTTCCGGATTACGAATACTGAAAAAAGAAGACACTGCAAAAGCAGCAACATCGTCACTCACCTTTTCAGCGAATTTCTTTATGGCGGAAAGATCCGGTTTTTCAATTTCCTCTCCGTTGAAATCATGTCCTCCTGGTGTAGAAAGCACGTGCTTTGCAGGGAAATCACCTTTCATGGGATGCTCTCCTACAAGAATCAAGGCTACCGGACACCCTGTTCCTTCAAGCACGGTATTTGTAGCAAGTGTAGTTGAAACAGATACCAGATTTACATTTTTAAGATATGAATGATCAATTCCTTCTATTGCATTTCTTATACCTTCGACAAGATCAGGATATGTGGTAAGAGCTTTACTCGAACACATTACAGTACCGTCAGAATCCTTCACGAGAATAGCATCTGTATACGTACCACCGGCGTCGATTCCCAAACTATAGTGCATAATATATCTCCTTTTTTGATAATGCAAAAATAATCAAAGTTTAATCTGAAAAGACGATGAATAGCGGAATTAAGCTTTGACTGAATAAGAGATGTATTCAGGTTATATTAAAAATTTTTGTTAACGGTGAATACTAAAACGAAAGCAACATAAGGTGAATTGATTAAAGAGCAATAAAAAAATAGTGGCATGACCATAGCATAACTATGGCATGCATCTGGAAAATATTTATGCGTAGTATTCGTCTCTTGCTTCGACCATTGCCTTGAGGTTTGAAACCGGTGTGTCAGGTGCAATTCCACATCCCGGTGCGAGGACATCGACTCCGTCTTCAAGAGCCCTGGTTGAGTCTGCCTTTACTTTTGCCTCGTCGCCTGCAAGAAGTGTGAATGGACTTGAGACATTTCCGCAGATGCTGACCTTGTCTCCGACCTTTGCTTTTGCGCCTGCGAGGTCCTTTACCTTCTCTTCGATACTGATGGATTCAAAGTGGCACTCTGCCATCATTTCGAGGATCGGTGTTACGTTACCACAAACGTGGAGTACCATTGGACCGTTTACTCCATCAGCGAACCTCTGAAGTACTGGTTTGAGTATTTTGTCGAATGAGTCAGGAGCCATAAGGTCTGGTGAAGCTACCGGGTCTGGTACACTTATAACATCTGCACCTGCTTCAAGAAGTCCGTTTGCATATTCGATGCATGCATCACATGCAAAGTCGAGGATTGTCTGGAAGTCTTCTGGCTTCTTGATGGACCATTTCATGAACTTCTTTACACTTGCAAGATCGGATGCAAGGGTTATAGGACCTTCCATACCTGCGATGATAGGTACTTCATCTCCTACCTTATCTCTCATGAGCTTCATTGCTTCCATTACAGCAGGAATCCTTCCCTGTTCAAAGAGATTATCTGGCATAGCAAGGTTGTCGACACCCTTTGGATATGGGTGACCTGTAATTGAAGGCTGTCTGTTCTTTGTACCCATATTTACCTCACAGCCCATTGCTTCTGCAAGTACTGTAAGACAGTATGGAGCTCTTACACCCTCAAGACCGCATACTTCATATGAAGCAACTGCAAGGTCTGCCATCTTCTGTGCATCGCTGTGTGCTTCTGGCCATGCTGCACCTGTCTGGTCCATAAGTTCAACAATTGCAGTCTGTGTTACGGACACAACTGGTACTTTGTCGACTTCTTCACCTTTTAATGCTTTAAGAAATCTTTCTTTCATGTTCATAATGAATCCTTCTCTATTGAGTAGATTTTAGTCACCTTGATTTGAGTTACATCAGATATAAAACTATTGGATAAAGCAGATTGATGCAGAAAATGGAATAAATCCCGGCTAATAATACTGAACAGATCGTACATATCTATAGACAAATTATGTCTGGATCAGGATAAATTCTATAAACAAGTTAATAAATAGAAATTAAATAGTAATTAATATTTTTACAATCTTACCATTATGAATTCTGCTTTAATCCAGCCAATTACTTTTCATCACTCCATATGGCAATGATCTTATCGATGGCAATATGTGTATATTTGTTTTCATCCTTGATGGTCAGAACGCCGTCAGCACATGCTTCGACGACCCCATAGAACCTGTCGGGACCACCGCAATAGATATCGATCTTTTTTTGCAGATAGTGTTCAACTATAAATGATTGCATTCTTTACCTCCAGTTTATTGTTAAAAATTGTTCCCAATATACAATTGGGATTTTTTTATGTTAAGCCTATCCTATACCTTAAACCTTAGAATTAAGAGCTATTCAACTCCAGAACCTTTTATTTTTAGCATAGTTCCTTTCAGCAACCATGATATCTCTGTAGAAAGCCTCTTCATCATGTCGCATCTTTCGTATGATCCGTGTAGACATCTCCGGCCCCACACCTCTGCTTGCAAGCGCTATAACTGCCATTTTTCCATGGGTCATTACAATGTTGGCATTACGATAAACCCTGCGAATACGTTTTATATCATCCTTTGAAGTGACCGTATCTTGTTTTTTCACAAGTTTTATCTCTTCATCTTCCCAGGGTTTCAGTGCAGCCACAAGACCCGAATCACAAACCGGACATATTATCTTATCAGGTACATTCTTCACATATCTTCTGGATGTCCATTTCTTGCAATGTACGCAGAACAGTATTACTCTGTCATTCATTATACGTTCTTTCAGTGCCATTACTATTGATCTGTCTGCCTTTTCAGGAGCTACAAGATCCCGTTTCATGGAAAATCCTGAAACTCCTATAGGTGTTGATCTGCTGATAACCACATGTATTTCTCCGGCTTCGATCCTCTTCAGAATATCTGTTATCTTTTCCACATCAAGCATATCATGTAATATCTCCCGTATAACCTCATCATACATGGCGGTATCATGATAGATATCAAGAAGCTTTTTCATACTTATCCTGTCATAATCAATGTCCTTGCTCAGAGCCCCGAACTTCCTGGCAACATGTACCATTTTCCATTTCATGAGCGAGGTGTTCTTCAGGGTCATCTCAATAATAGGCTCTATATGTTCGGGTTTTATATCCAGTAAAAGGGTCTCTATCTCCTTTGCCCTGATCCTGCGTGGCAGTGTGAGACGTATCCGGTAAGGGTCGATCTCCTGAGCTACACTGCTGCCATATCTTGCAGCAAGCAGAGAAGTGAGCACCTTTGCAAGTGTTTCATTGGCATTATGTCCGAGGCATGTATTTATCAGAACTGCTTCACCGTCATTCTCTATGACGAACAGATTAGCATCCGGCAATGGATGACCACCTTCAACATGTTCTCTGAGTATGGAAAGAAGATCGTTAAGACTCTCAGGATCAATAGGATATTTTTCAGCTAATTTGACTGAAATTTCATTATCTTCCTTACCTTCATGGACCATATCTGATACAAAGGAACGAATGCCTGCCACTTCCTGAGCTACTTCAAAAGGTACTGGTATCTCTTCACCCACCCAGCTTGGTATTTCACCAATACCTCTTACGGGTTCCACTTTTATTCTATTGCGGTCACTGATCATTTCAATAACACGCCACATATCTCCCTTGGTTATGAAAACGGCACCCGGAGTTGCAAAATTAATAACAAAGGCCTCATCCAGTACACCAACCGACCTACCAGTGACGATATCGTAGATCTCATATTTTTTTTCATCCGGTATCATGGATAGGTTATCATAGTAGTATTGCCAGCTCTTTCGCCTGCGGCTGATAGTAGAAGAACCTTCTTCCTGCCAGACCATCCTGTAATCTTTTATCTGAGCAATAACCTTTCTGAGAATCTCGATCCTGAGGTCTTTGAAAGGATATGCACGTGTCAGGATGCTGTAAATCCTATCGATCTCCACTTCTCCGAAATCAAGTACCATACCTGAAAGCTGGTTAGCAACTACATCAAGGGAACTCATATGCGGATCGATAGATTCCACTCTACCTTCCATCGCCAGTCTGCAGATGGCCATACTTTCCGCAACATCGTCGGCATCCATTGTGATTATGGTCCCTCTGGATACCTCATGTATCCTGTGTCCTGCACGACCCACACGTTGCAGCAGTCTTGATACCTGTCTAGGGGAACCGTACTGGATCACATGATCGACATTACCGATGTCGATACCAAGTTCCATGGATGAAGTACATATCAGGCCTCTCAGGTCACCATTCTTGAACGACTCTTCTGCTTCTATGCGGGAATCCACTGACAGGGAACCATGATGAACACCGACAGGAAGCTCCAGCATATTGAAACCGGCAGCGAGGGCTTCCGCACTCTGTCTTGTATTTACGAAAACAAGCGTAGAGACATTATTCATAACTATGTCCCTGATACAACGTATATGTGAGGCAAAGTTCACATCACATGCCAGTTTTTTTGACATCTTCACATCTTCTTCAGTAATCTGAGGACACAGTACCCTGAAATCAAGAAGCTTCAATAAAGAAACAGATACTATGGAAACATCTCTTCCTGTCCCTGCAAGGAACTTAGCAACCTCTTCAGGATTTCCTACTGTTGCCGAAAGCCCGATCCTCTGAAACTCACCTGAAAGTTCTACAAGCCTTTCCAGACCAACAGCAAGTTGAGTTCCTCTTTTTGAAGAGGCCAGTTCATGTATCTCATCCACTACAACATGGGTTACATACGAAAGGTTTTTTCGCAGACGTGAACCTGTAAACATTGCCTGTAATGTTTCAGGGGTTGTGATAAGGAAATCAGGAGGTTTACGTGATTGTTTCTGCCTTTGATATTGGGAAGTGTCCCCGTGCCTGACCTGAACGTCTATTCCCAGTTCCTTTCCCCACCACTGGATACGAGAGAGCATATCACGATTAAGGGCACGCAGGGGAGTAATATAAAGTGCGGAAATGCCAGTTCTCTCCTCCTTTGTTTTGGCAAGAATATCATGAAATATTGGAATAACAGCTGATTCGGTCTTTCCCGAACCTGTTGGAGCTATTAGAAACGTATGGTCTCCTTTCAGGATATATGGAAATACTTTTTCCTGTGGTTCGGTAGGAGCTTTAAAATCCTGTTTTACAAGTGCATCCCGTATTTTCGGATCAAAAAAATCGAATATGTTCCCGAAACTCATCTTTTAATTCCCTTACGTTTTTTGCGGGAAGGCCGCATCTTACTTTCTTCAAGTTTTCT
>JAASSR010000123.1 GCA_021767785.1 Methanolobus sp. | reverse complement strand
GCCACAGCGGCAGGGAAATTCCTGTACCCATACCGAACACAGAAGATAAGCCTGCCAGCGTTCTCTGCTGTACTTAAGTACGAGAGTCTTTGGGAAACAGAGATCGCTGCCAGCTCACTTATAATACTAAATTAAAACCTGCTTTTTCCCTGCAATACTTGAGTAAATGCATAGATGGAACTCTAAGTTTTTGAAAATTTGATGTTTTACTGGTCTGAAAGAAAAAGCAAATGAAAGGCTACTTTCTGCGCAATATATTCTCATCTATCTGGTAGTATTCAGTAGCCGACGCTATTAATTCAGCTGCCGTATTCCTTTCAAAAGAATGGATCTCAACTCTTATACCACATGCTTTCAGGTGGTTCACCAGTGCAGTAAAGTCCCCATCGCCACTGACAAGCACTATTGTATCCACCTTTTCAGATATTGCTATGGCATCAATGGCGATTCCCATATCCCAGTCCCCTTTGGTGGAACCATCTGGTCTTATCTTGAGCTGTTTTGACCTTACCTCCCAGCCAAAATTCCTTAATTGATATTTAAATCCAGATTGATCCACATCCTCTGTTTCCACAAGATAGGCTATAGCTCTTACAAGTTGTCTGCCTTTCAGCACAGTAGAAAGCAACTTATCATAATCCACACGACTATCATAATGGATGTTCTTGGCAGAGTAGAACATATTCTGGACATCAGCAAAAACAGCTATTCTCTGAAATTTGAATATATTGTGTTCAATAGTATGTGAATTATATGAATTGACCATGTTCTTTGCTCCCATCTATATTAAAAAGTTTAAAAAATATTCTCTGTACCTTCTTTATTTTTTCATTAGTTGTTTTGTATTTATTTTAATAAAATGAATCTCTCTGAAGAAGTGTTCCTTTTTGCCAGTCATTGATTATCCTGGTGGCAGTTCTGTTTTCATCTATCTGGCCTTTTTTCTTCAGATAATTACATTGTGCACCTATCATCTCAAGCACATCATATGATTCCTCGTAATTTATTGTAATATTATAGAATGATTCGATTGTTTCTTTTTCTTCCTGTATTAATTTTTCAATGATCTTCATGGCAACACCGATCGGATCTTTCAGGTGATTAGAGTCTTTTATTCCCAGAAGACCCTGTATATATTCATCATGTTCACCTATAGGATAGACTCCGGGTGTATCAAGAAAAACTATACGTGAACCTGCATTTACAATCTGTATTCCTTTGGTATGTCCTGATATAGAAGATGTGGATGCTTTACCACGTCCGGCTACACCATTAATGACAGATGATTTTCCTGTATTAGGGTAGCCTATACATCCTACCTGTATATTCCGGTCATTTATGTTTGCAATTTCAAGTATCTTATGTCTGAGCATTGTTGTTCCATATCTTTGTTTCGAGGATACAAAAACAGCAGGAGCTATCTTTGACAATCGGGATTTTTCTTTCTCTAATTTGTCTTTGGATACCAGATCGCATTTATTGAGGACTATTATAAAGGGCTTTTTTGAACGCTCAACATCCTTTTCAATCTCATAATTCCTTGTTTCTTCTGGAAACCGGGCATCGATTACTTCAAGAATGACATCAGCTTTATTTATGACATCTTTTACCAATAATTTTTGATTTGCCATGGTACATACTCTGTAAGAAAAGTTGTTTCTTTGTGTTTGAATCGCATATATGCTGGCTTTCTTTATTCCCTAAAGGAATATATTCTCTTTGATAAGGATAGATCGATGTATGTTTTATTCTCTGAATTCATTTTTTTCTTTATTTTGAAAAATAGCATTTTATTTTGATCACTTAAGTTATACAAACTTATCTTCGCAGGGATGAATGAATATGTGGACTTCAGTTTTCTGATACAGGATTGTAACAAATTATTTTAGGAATACTTAAGTATTAGATTAACTCTTAACCATATCAGCACAATAATATTTGTTTCGATGTGAGATTACTGTAACCTAAGATTATTGAATAACTTATGTGCTATATTTATATAACTTAAATAAACACCAATGATCAGTGTAGTTGTTCTACCTGATGCAGATCGTTTGTGCACATGTCTGCTGAAAAATGATTATGAAGTCCTCTGCCAGACCCCGGATTCTTGTTGTTGATGATGAACCGATGAATGTCGAGCTACTTCAGGCTTACCTCCAGCTGGATTATGATGTCCTTTCTGCACATAATGGACAAGATGCTTTGGAGATTGTTTTCAGGGAAGTACCTGATATCGTTCTTCTTGATGTGATGATGCCTGGTATCAATGGTTATCAGGTATGCGAGCAATTAAAAAGTTCAGAAAGAACTCAGTTCATACCTGTTGTTCTGGTCACTGCTCTTTCAGGAAGGGAAGACAGATTAAAAGGTATTGAGGCCGGAGCAGATGATTTTCTAACAAAACCAGTAGACAGGCTCGAACTTAAAATGAGAGTAAGATCTTTACTTCGCATAAAGGACCTTCATGATAATCTTATCAGGGAACGTGATCAGGCCCAGAATTACCTGGATGTGGCAGCAGTTATGCTGTTGCTTATTGATAGGGAACAAAAGATCAGGCTCATTAATAAAAGAGGTCTTGAGATCCTTGGTTATGAAGAATCTGAGGTTCTTGGAAAGGATTTTTTCTTCGATTTTATCCCTGAGTCGAATGTGCCTGGAATGAAAAATTATTTTCTGAACGCACTGGAAAGCTCCGAAAAGACCATAGATTATTATGAGTGCCCTGTTGTAACAAAACAGGATGGACAGCGTATGATTTCTTGGTATTCTAAATCTCTGACCGATGAAAATGGCAAGACTTCTGGTGTTCTGTTTTCAGGTCAGGACATTACCATTAGAAAAAGGGCAGAAGAAAAACTCAGAAAGCAGACACGAGCCATGGAAGCTTCCATAGACGGAATGGCAATCATGGATGAAAATAGTATATATACTTATGTTAACGATGCACATGCCCGTATCTTTGGATATGAGAATCCTGATGAACTGATCGGAAAAAAATGGGATATACTTTACAAAGATCCTGAGATTAAAAAACTTAAAAAAGAAATATTACCGGAATTCCGTACCAGAGGTAAATGGAAAGGAGAACTTCTGGGGAAAAAGAAGGATGGTACTCTTTTTTACCAGGAGGTTTCCCTCACTGCGCTCGATAAAGGTTTGATCTCTGTAGTAAGAGATGTTTCTAAGCGTAAGGAAGTTGAAGCCCGTTTGAATCAATATGCTTCTCAGTTAAAGAATTCTAATGAACTCAAAGACCTTTTTACTGACATACTAAGACACGATCTCTTAAATCCGGCAGGTGTTGTTAAAGGTTTTACTGATGTTCTTTTAAATGATGAGACCGATGATAGGAAGAAATATAAACTGCAATTGATCAACAGCAATGTATCCAGGCTCATAGAAATGATAGAATCTGCTGCCAGGTTTGCGAGACTTGAGGGTATGGATGAACTTGAGTTCAAATCTATGGACCTTGCCGCTATTATTCGCAATGTTGCTGCGGATTTTGAACCACAACTCTTTGACAAGAATATAAAACTTGATATGAATATCTCAGGTTCTCATCCTGCTATGTTGAACCCACTTATTGATGGTGTTTTTATAAATTTTATCTCTAACGCAATAAAATATGGTCCATCTGACAGTACTGTAACAGTTACTGTAGAGGATCTTGGTGATGAGTGGAAAGTGATGGTCTCGGATCTGGGTGAAGGTATATCTGATAAGGATAAAAAGTTAATATTTAATCGCTTTCAGCGCCTTACCGAAAAAAAGAAAGCTGTTAAAGGATCAGGACTTGGTCTTGCAATTGCAAAAAGGATTGTCGAACTACACGGAGGGAATATAGGTGTGGATGATAATCCGGCAGGAAAAGGGAGTATGTTCTGGGCAACGGTAAAAAAGGCATAATGTATATTACTTTCCAATATCCTCGTACCAGATGTCCGGTTTTTCACTGATGAACTTTTTCATCATATCTTTGCATTCTTTTATATTAAGGTCGATAAGTTCAACTTCGTGTTCCCTCATGAAATCTGCTGCTCCTTCAAAAGTTTCTGATTCTCCTGCAATAACCTTTTTTATTCCAAACTGCACAATTGCTCCGGCACACAGATAGCAGGGCATTAATGTTGAATAGATTACTGTGTCATTGTATTTTCCAATTCTTCCCGCATTCTGAATGCAGTCTATCTCCGCATGTGCCAGTGGATCATTTTTCTGTACTCTTCTGTTATGTCCACGACCTATTATCTTTCCGTTTTTTACAAGAACAGAGCCAATGGGAATTCCACCTTCTTCAAGCCCTTTTTTTGCTTCTTCAATAGCAGTTTGCATGAAAATGTCCATATTATTCCTCTTATCGACACAAGTACCAGGAACATAATATGTCTGAATTTAGATATATTATTTTTTATTAATAATTGGAGCAAAATTTAGTATAAAAGGAGTATATACCAAAATTAGAACAGAAAATTTAGAGTATGCAATACATCATACCTTTGCCGGCTTACAATGTCAGCATGAGATTTCCAAAGAAACAGCTGTCTTCGTGTGTGCTGATGGCTGCAGGTTTGAGTATTGATATCCCTTTGTTCATTGTTTTTGAGGCAGTAAGTATATCCATAAGAGACAGTTTTCCTTCTTCAAAACCGTCACCCACGGTTTTCATGCCTTCAATGAATCCTTCTTCTATTATGTCGACTGGATCTATGCCTGCTCTGATTGTCTCCATTGCAACGTTAGTTGCTTCAGCATCATTGAACTTTATTACCGAGTTTTTAGCTTTATTGATAAGCTCTTTTTTTAGTGAACTATTAACATTCATTATCTCATCATCCTCAGACATTTTTGAAATATAATGTCTGTGTTCAGATATTTTAGTACTCGAAGTTCACTACCTTTTTGTTTTCATAAGAACTTTATCTACCTGAAATATATTTCAGTTCGTAATGTATATACTCTATATATAGGTACCATC
>JAASSR010000045.1 GCA_021767785.1 Methanolobus sp. | reverse complement strand
TCCCTCTGGACCATGTTGAGAGTTACATCCGCCTTGGACAGCTTGTTCTCGACATCCTTTATTTTTTTGCGGTTCTCTTCTACCATCTCATTATTTGCGGGTTCCGCCTGTGGAGCAGAACCCGGAGGCCCACCAGGAGGAGCCATCCCAGGTGGTGCCGGTGGTCCACCCGCAGAAACTGGACCTTCAGTAGAACTACCAGGAGAAGACGGCATTCCTGAAGCCAGATCGGGAACTGAACCGAGGTCCGGAGTATCCTGAAGAAAAGGAGGAGTTTCCGAATCAAAGGGAGATTCTTCCTCTTTTTTGTTCTTCCTGGAAAGAACTGAAGTCATTTTTTTGATCTTATCACTAAATCCGGCCATGGTTCCACTGTTATTTTTTAATGAATGAGAAATATATCTATACGTTAATGAATATACTCTCAATAATATATATAAATTTTGAATAAAACAATTGGTACAGATATTGATATCTGCATTGTGAAATGCAAATAACAGATCAGATCATTTTAAATCGGATACCTGAGTTTACGTAATTGATTCATGTGGCACGTAAGAAGAAATTCAAAACCAGGATGATATCAGATAAGGATGGCATAAGATTTGCAACACCCGAACCTGTTGCAGAGTACAGGGCAAAAAGACTTCAATGTGAAACAATAGCTGACATCAGTTGTGGAATAGGAGGACAGGCATTGCATTTCGCAAAGTACTGTGATATTGTTTATGCCATTGAACTTGATCCCTCAAAAATAGAATATGCTAAGAAGAATGCAAAGATAATGGGTGTGAACAATATTGAATTCATTACAGGAGATGCCCTGTCATCTGAAGTAATAACACAGTTACCTGAACTGGATATAGTATTCTCCGATCCTGCAAGACCTTCTTCGGAAAAAGTAAGAAGTATGGACAGGCTCAGTCCTTCAATACCTGAAGTAATGAGGTCTTACTCCGGCATATGTTCAAACTTCGCATTTGAAGCACCACCACAGATAACACCTGAAAGGATACCGTTTGACTGCGAAAAGGAATATATGTCCCTTGATGGAAAACTTAACCGCTTGAATCTTTATTTTGGCAAACTCAAAAAAACCGACATATCTGCTGTTGCCCTGCCGGGCAATTCTGTCATAAGAAAAAACGATGTAAAAAGCCATGTTATCAAGACCAGTAAACCGGAATTATATGCCTATGAAGCAGAAGAAAGTGTAATAAAGGCCGGTCTGCTTGAACAACTGGCATCATCCTTCAAAGATGTAACTGATAATGTCAGCATATTTGAAATAGATGAGAAAAGGATACTTCTGACCTCTGATAAACCACTTGAGAGCAGCCTGTTCAAAAACAGTTACAGAGTGGTCCGGATTATGAGATTCGATCTGGAAGAAGTAAATTCATATCTGAAAAAGAACTCTTTTAAAAATATACTAATCCGGGCATCCATTGAGCCGGAAAGATACTGGGATACACGCAATGCTCTTGAAAAAGGACTCTATGGAAAAAAGAAAGCACATCTTTTCATAAAAGATGAAAATGCTGTAATCTGCGAAGTTTCAGACAACTAGATTTTCATTTGAAGCAGTTCTTTTGATCTCTGTATCAGTTCTTTCCTGCTGAAAGGCTTTGTGATATAATCATCAGCCTTCAATACATGCAGACCTAACATTTTATCGAATTCCTGGCTTTTTACAGTGAGCATTGCAACCGGAAGACCCGGGTCTTTTTCCTTTATTTTATGGAAAGTCTCCCATCCGTTCATATCAGGCATCATTATATCAAGCAAAACAGCATCCGGCTTTTCATCATCAATGGATTCAAGACATTCAAAGCCGCTTTTTGCCCCGATAACTTCTATATTTTCTGATTCAAGAATCAATTTTACAAGATCTATGGTGTCAGTTTCATCATCAACTACCATAATTTTGGGACACATAGTGATTTCCAGCTCCTGAAAAGGATTTATTGATTATAATACATACAATATACTTAAAATTATATAATTATTCCTCTACAGTCCAGCCAAGACGCCTCATCACCATTTTAATTCTTGCTTTTACCTCTCTTTTGTCAAAAGGTTTGGATATATAATCATCAATACCGAGCTCCATTCCTTTTACCTTATCCTCAACAGCTGTTTTGGCGGAGATCATGATTACAGGGATGTCTTTTGCAGCCTTGCTTTTCTTTAGGTGCTCCACAACTTCATAACCATCCATGTCAGGCATCATTATATCTAACAGAATAAGATCAGGGAGCTCTTTCAATGTCAGTTCTATCGCTTCTTCACCATTATGAGCCACAATAAAATCATAAGGTTCACTTATAAGTGAAAGTTTTAACAGTTCCGGAATATCGGGTTCATCATCGACGATCAGTATTTTCAATCTATCTCTTTTTATTTTTTTCTTCATTGGCTCTAATTCGATGGATCCTTCCTCTACAGAATACCGGAAATCAAAATCCTTGAGACCAATTTCGGCATGTATCTCCCCTACATTGGTAATCTCAATGACCACATCAAAAAAAGAAGTGATAAGGACTTCATTCTCAGAAGGAAGGATGTTCTTTGAAAGCATCGAAAGGATACTGCCCTCATTCTCAGCCACCTTTGTTTCAATGAACTTAATAAAATTCTCCACAACCTGCATAGTGTCGCTTGCCAGGACGTTCATATTATCTATAAGAAGCAGAGAATTTGAATGGTCCTGGAAGATGTTGGAAATATGTGAAGCCATTTTTGTATAGTCTGCTACGGAACTGCAGTAAAAGGTATCATCATGATGCTCTTTTCCCGGAGCATCTATGTCTATGAAGAATACCCTGCCTTTGTGATCAATATCAAAGCCAAAATCCTCAAACCGTGTGAGTATCTTGTCCCTGGAAGCACTGAGACATAACCATACTATCGTTTTCTCAGGTTCCTCCTTAAGTAGGCGTGATACATAAAAGTACACCAGCCTCTCTACGAAACTATCAACCGGAGCAAGGAACAATGTATTTTTTCCGCTCAGTTCATTTCTGATTGTAGAGAGGATTTCCTGTGTTTGATCATTCATTGACAAGTACCTTTTAATTTTGTTTAGCAAATATAATTAGATTTATTTTCTTATTAATGTTTGGGAAGAAAACATCCTCGCGAAAGGAAAGCTTATTTATTTCATAGGGATCAGACTGACCTGAGGATAACCGGAAACAAATTCCATTTGAACTACAAAAATACCTGTTTTAGGAACAACCCCATACATTACAAGTGTCTTGTCAACATTTTCAAATTTCCAGTGAGTAGTGGCCATATGTGCAACGGACTCAGTGATCCTCTGTCCATACTTTGTAACTGCCAGAACCACATTATCGGTGGTTTTTGTTATAGAGGCCATCTGACCGACTACAGAGCCGATGTTTTCCCAACCATAATTGTATTCCATACTGTCAAGACCAATATAATCAAGAATAGGAGATCCATATTTATGTATGATATCATTTTTGACCTTATGAAATAGATCCATATCCTTGTAAACATTACCTGAAAATGCTTCTATGTAGGCGGGAACCCTTCCTTTAAGATCACGTATCTCAAAGCCCATGAACTGACCCTGGAAATGGCCGTCGGCCGTAAAGGGGGATATCATACGCTTTTCGGTCTCAACACTCGTACCCTCAGTAGGCATACTTAGAAGCCCCCTTCCCAGATTCAGATGATTTATGAAAGTTGGCAAGAGTAAACTATAAAATGAGTCACCAACCCCGCTTGTGATCTCAAAAAGATTAAAACTCCCTTTCTGATAACCACCACCGAGTATTTCATCGAAGTCACTTATTCCCGTTGATATCTTGCTTTCAATTGGATCAGGGACAGGTGAAGGAGAATGTGTTCTTTCAGGATATGATACTTTGAAAGGTTCAAAACTGTTGAACCTGCCATTTTCAAGAGTAAAAGGATATCTTGGCTGTGAAAGTTCCACACCCCTCATCTTAAGGAGATTCACCTTCCTTATATCACGTCCGGATACATCTGCAATATCGAGGAATATAACACCGTCAACCAGGTAATCAAGAGATGTAACACCTGTTTGCTCGGTTATCATTACCAGATCTGCATTGACCTTTCTGGAAAAATCAAAAAGCAAACGTTCAAGTTCGAACTTATTTTCTTTCCAGCTGGCTGATCTGGTTGTGGCAATGCTCAATGAATCAATGGAATCTATGGCAATAATGGGTTTTGATTCACTTGATTCCCATATCTCTTTAATGCGTGTTGCAAGCATTCGCAGAAAATCTTCATTGCTGTTGAAATCCCCTTCGATCCAGGGATATTTACCATATTTAGAAGATTTATCGATACGTGGCGATATATAAAGACAATTGCCTTCGGAACAGAGAGCATCAAGTATTCCAAAAACAAAAGTAGTCTTTCCAGTACCGGGTTTTCCCTTTACGAGCAGAGACTTACCATATTGGGATGAAAAGAAATCCTTTATCTCACCAGGTATCATGCAGAACCTCCATATCAGCTGGATATTTGTTCTTCAAGTAATCTGCGGCCGGCCTCAAGAGCTTCATCGATCCTGCCGGCGTCAGTACCTCCACCTCTGGCCAGGGATGGTTTCCCACCACCACCACCGCCAACGATCTCGGACATCTTTCTGACAAGTTTCCCAGAATCTGCTCCTGCCTTCATTGCATCTTCGCCGGCTGCACCGACAATTTTAACACCGCCTGAATCGCTTGCCAGAAGTACCACCAGATCTTTGCTGACAGTAAGTTCACCTGCGATCTTGACAAGTTCATCGATGTCAGTGTCTGGGAGAACTGTTGCCACCAGACGTATAGAGCCTACATCTACAGCCTCGTTTGCCATCTGCAATACATGAACATGTGCAAGATCCTCTTTTAGCTTCTGATTCTCTTTTTTGAACTCTTTCCATTCATTGAAGAAACGGTCTATTGTAGAAGGAAGATGTTCCGGCCTGACACGCAATGCATCTGCTGCCTGGCTGAGATATGATTCTATTTTCTGCATTGCTCTGACTGCCGCAAGGCCTGCCGCATATTCGATACGTTCCACACCATCCTGCACACGTTCGGTCTTCAGTATCTTGATGGGACCTACGAGTCCTGTACTGATACAATGAGTACCTCCACATGCTTCTATATCATCTGCAACTTTCAGGACTCGAATGGTCTTTCCGGGCGGAACACCACCCTGATAAAGTCCGAAACCATACTTTTTCTCAGCCTCTATCCTGTCCATCCATTCAGCTGTAACACGCTGGTTTTCCATAACAGTACGATTGGCAATAATCTCTATTCTATTCAGCTCTTCCTGAGATATACGTTTGTAATGAGATATATCAAGACGGGCCTTGTCTGTGAATTTCTGGGCACCTGCCTGCCATACATGTTCACCAAGCACTTTACGTGCCGCATCATTTACGATATGAGTTGCCGTGTGGTGGCATGCATGGGACATACGACGATCTTCGTCTACATGGCCATGTACCATATCGCCTTTCTTTATGTGCAGCTCTTCTCCGGTATCCTCTATAGTATGGACCACCACACCATCTGCACTCTGCACGTCTATTACATTCAGGACAATATCCTCCACAGAAATAGTTCCGTGATCGGCAGGTTGCCCCCCACCTTCCGGATAGAATAAAGTACTGTCAAGTACAATATGATTGTCAAAGATATCCAGGATGACCGCTTCAAAGTCCATCCTTGTTGGTTCATCATAGAACAGCTTCTTCGTTTTTGGTAATCTGAACACCTTTTCTGCATAAGGGAATACCTTTTCCTCTTTTTCTTCGGCCTTACTATGTCCTTCTGCAACAAGCGAATAGAAGTTATCAGGAAGCTCTACATCCACACCAACATCTGAGGCTGCCTCTTTTGAGATCTCAGGAGGAATGCCGTGACTGTCATACATCTCTACAAGGGTTTCCAGAGGCATTTTTTCACCGGATTTCTTGTAATGTTTGGCAGACTTCTGGATCATACGTTTTCCGCGACCAAGTGTGACTTCGAATTTACGTTCTTCATGGACCAGTATATCCTCTATGACATCGAGCTTTTCCTCGAATTCAGGATATTCAGGAAGGTTCTGAATGTGCATTTTAACGATGTCAGATAGCGGGATAGTTATTCCCATATCTTTCATCATCCTCATTGTCCTGCGAAGAACAAGCCGTGCCAGATAGCCGGCCTTTACATTGGATGGTATTACTCCGTCCGCAAGCATGAAAGTCAGACAGCGAGTATGATCGGTTATTGCATATACGTTTTCAACTGGTTCCATGATGGCAGAGAGTTTATCCACTGTTGTTCCGATGCTGGAAGCAACCTGTTTTCTGAGCTCGAAAAGATTTGCCTTTTCACTTACATCCATAAGTCCTGCAAGACGGGCATTCTGTGAAAGTATATTGGCATATTCGGAATTATCCAGTTCATGGTCAACACCTGCGAGGTCCATGAGTTCATTCACTATGTTAGGGAACACCGCGTCATATATAGTAGGTGAACCTTTGGATGCCCATACGAATCTCTCAAGACCATAACCAGTGTCGACAATGTAGTTATCCATCTTACGATAATTCTCTCCCTTGATAACAATGTCACCATCCTTTGACTTCTGCATGTTCATGAAAACAAGAGTGGCAACCTCGAGTCCTCCAACAAGAGCTTCGACACACGCCCCGGCATTACCTCCACCTGCCCATGGTTCTTCTTTGTAGGTAACAGCCAGGGGATCCACACCAAGAGAATTGAACAGTTCGTCACATAATTCGACGGTTCGATCCTTCCAGTATATCTCTTCACCTTTCTTATTGAAGGCATGATGAGCCATCATTTCAAATGTTGTAAGATGGCGACCGCTCCTGCCTACTGCATCAAGGTCTGACAATCTGATACATGGCTGAGAGATAGTTAACGGATTGGCGGGCGGTGGTACCTGTCCTGATGTGACAAAGGGCTGGAAATCCGCAATTGAAGCAATTGTCAGATATATGTCATCCCTCCATCTAGCGATCACAGGATATCTTTCAAGCCTTGTATGACCTCTTTCCTCAAAGAAATTGAGATAATATTCTCTCATTTCCGCAAGATCGAACTTTTTCTTAAAAACAGGATTACCGATAAAAGAGTACGGATCACATGGAGCATCTCCACATGTGGACCTTTCAAGATCACGGGTCCAGAAATGTTTTCCACATTTGGAGCACTGTTTACGAACAAATCCGTTCTCTGAAAAAAAATCAAGCTGATACTCGTCTTCAAGCATAAATATTCCAACTGGATGATTGTTAGTCTATAAGTCTATATATTAGTCTGATTTATTCTTCCAACTATCGCACCAATGATTAAAAACGTTTCTTATAACAATTTCCCGACAATATACCCCATATTCGAAAAAGTATAAAACTTAAATATATAAATATACATAAGTCGAAAAAAGCTATTGATAGTGTTTTCATTAATTTAAACTATAATACTTTAATAATTTGTGAACATAAATTGATTATAATTGATACATACAATAGATTTTCAGCACATTACATTTAAGTGTATGGTCATAAAGAGAGCTTACTGGTGATGACCGATGGAATCAATGCGTTATATGTCATTAGTATTCAGAGGACTTGTTGAAGAATATAATAATACAGGAGTCCGACCATCCGTATTCATGGATGCCAGCGGCAGCCTGCAGGTATATCTTTGTGATTCTATAATCGATGAAATGGAGGAAGATTATGGCATCGATGTGGAAAGTGAATATGATGTGAATGGCGGACAGTTCTCCCGGGAATTCTTTGTGAACAGAGTAGTACCTCCGGAGACAATCAAAAACAGTATTGGTAATGAGGCGACTATCAACCGGTAATCTTTTTTTTCAACTGATAACATCTGGATAAAAGTAGGGCCTGAACAAGGACAATATTCGCACGGACTGAGGGAACGGGCTCCTACAATACCTGAGGGTGAAAAACAATGGATTATAAAAAACTTCTGAAAGTTCTAAAAAACTCCAAACAGGTCTATAGAGAGGACTATGTCAGGAAGATCTTCAGAAGCGCACATTATGATATTGGTCTGTTTGAAGAACAACTCAATGAATTCAATGAAACGCTTTCGGGAAAAGATTCAGAAATTGCAAAGTCCTATATGGACAGGACCATACTGGCCCAGGTACTGGATGACGCTTCAATTCTACTCGAAATAGTAAAAGATAGTCCCTGCCTCGACAGTGAACAAAATGAGACTGTCAAAGAGATGATATTCAAACTGGATGATATGAGCGAGAAAATAGAAGTTCTGGACGAGATAAAAACCCTTGCAGACATGTCAGACCAGGATGATTTCAACAAGTCCGCACGGAAAGACAAGATCTACGCAAATGTTTAAGTCCATATATTCTACACCCAGCTCAAAATATATTCTTTCTACAATACTCTTTTATCCATTAATTTTAAGACATTGGGTTACAATGATGTAGTCATGTCTAAAAATATATTGCTGACCAATGATGATGGTGTTTATTCCACCGGCATACATGCTGCCTGGAAAAGTGTATCAGACCTCGGAGATGTTATCGTCTCAGCTCCAATGACACAACAGAGTGGAGTAGGACGTTCAATATCCATATTCGAACCACTTAGAATTACAGAGACCACGGTCAATGGAATAGAAGTCAATGCGGTGGCAGGAACCCCTACCGATTCGGTCATACTTGGAATATTCGCTATTATGAAAAAGATGCCGGATCTTATACTATCCGGTTTTAACATTGGTGAGAACATAAGCACTGACACTATTACCACATCAGGCACCATTGGTGCGGCACTTGAAGGAGCAAGCTATGGCATACCTGCGATTGCAGCTTCTATCCAGGTTATGGAAGAAGGTGATAAATTCGCAGACAACAGAGAGTTCAAACATGATTATGATGTGGCTATAAAAGTAGTTAAAGAAATAGCAAAGAAAGTTCTGAAATACGGCCTGCCGGAAAAAGTAGATCTTCTGAATATTAATATACCACATCATGTGGAAAAAGAACCTGAGATAGAGATTACACATCTTGCAAGAAAATTCTTCAGGACCGATGTTGAAGAAAGACATGATCCCAGAGGCAGACCATACTACTGGATAGCAGGCGAACTGCTTATGGACGAAGAAGAAGGAACGGATGTCCATGCGATCATGCATAACGGAAACGTTTCTGTGACCCCTATATCTCTTGACGCGACATCACAGGTAGATTTTTCTGAAATAGAAAGACTGCTTTAAAGCAGTCCGGAATTAAAAACTATTGCTTTACTTTGATCAGGACTTCCTTACAATCCTCATCCACACCATGAAGAGTTGTCACAGCGCCAACTAATGTGTTTCCAAGTATATCCTGAACAAAATGATTGATCTCAATATTTTTTCCGTCTACCGTTAATATTACTTCCATTATTATTACTCCTTTCAGCTCCTGCAATATGGTACACGTCTGCTTACAGCCAGCCTGAAAAGATCAGGAAGTTCTTCCTTGCTGGCATGTGAGACATCTACAAGATTATCACTTACAAGCAAACATGGTTTTAGTTTTCCATCTGCTGTGACCCTCAGTCTGTTACAATTTGCACAGAATTCAGTATTATCCACCGGCCTTACAAATTCGACTTCCGCACCATTGATGATATATTTTTTCCTTTTATGTAATTCCCGTACTCTTATTTCTGAAGAAGCATCCAGCAATGAGCTTTCAATCTCATCTGAATCGATCCTGTACTGTGGAAGTTCTCTGAAATCCATGAGCTCTATCAATTGCAGGATTACGTCACCTCCATAGCTACTGGTGAAGTCCATCATATCTTCTATTTCATTATCATTAAGGTCTTTTAAAAGGACCATATTGATCTTTATGGGAGTAAGACCTGCATCAACTGCTTCATGTATCCCGTCGAGTACTTTATCAAAAGTACCTTTTTTACAATTGGTGATACTTCGATATTTGTCAGGATCAAGTGTATCAAGACTTATATTAACCCTTTTAAGCCCTGAATCTTTTAGTGAGAATGCCCTGTTTCTTAAAAGAGTTGCGTTTGTAGTAAGCGAAACATCCTTCATTCCAGGCAGTCGCGCAAGGACATCCTCAAGGTCTTTTCTGAGAAGTGGCTCACCACCTGAAAATTTCAACCTATCTACACCGAATTGTGAAGCAACATCAACAATATTAACAATGGTATCAATTGACATTTCCTTATTGTGACCTATATGGCCTTCGTTATGACAGTAGATACAATCAAGATTACAACGATCGGTTACGGACATTCTCAGACTCCTTACAGTTCTTCCGTAAGAGTCTGTAAGTACTTCCTCTTTTCCTGCGGAAAGCATAGTATCTAGATATACGTTATTTATTTAACTATTTTGAATGCTATGTCAGAGAATAATACATATATATAAATTGTACACAATTAACTGCATGACAAAAGCGGTGTTACTTGCAGGTACCAACAGCGGAGTTGGAAAAACAACGGTATCCATGGGAATCATGGCTGCTCTGAAAAGAAGACAGATGGAAGTACAGCCCTATAAGGTCGGGCCTGATTATATTGACCCGACATATCATACTGCTATCTGTGGCAAACCCTCCCGAAATCTTGATACTTTCATGATGCAGGTTGATGGTGTTAAAGATACGTTTTCCAGATATTCAGAAAATACCGATATCAACGTTGTAGAAGGAGTAATGGGCCTTTACGATGGCATGAACTCTACCGAGATAGCAAGTTCTGCACATGTAGCAAAATCACTTGGAATTCCGGTAATACTTATTGTGAATGTTCACGGAATGTCAAGAAGTGCAGCGGCCATTGTAAAAGGATTTTCTGAATTTGACAGGGATGTGAACATCGCCGGGGTTATATTGAACAAGGTGGGAAGTCCAAGACATGCAAAGATGATAATTGATTCTATTCCCGATATCCCTGTGGTGGGGACATTACCTCGCAATAAGGATATAACGGTACCATCGCGACATCTGGGGTTGTATATGGCCCATGAACAGGATCTGGATACTGAAAAGCTTGCCTCGTTCATAGAGGAGAACATAGATCTTGATACGATAATTTCAATTGGAGAAAATGTTCCTGATCCAAATGAGATAAATAAGGAAGAAGATAAAGAACCAGATGTTAAGATAGGTGTTGCCTACGACAGCGCCTTTTGTTTCTATTACCAGGACATGTTCGATGCTTTCAGAAGAGCTGGTGCAGAACCCGTTTTTTTTAGCCCCATCGAAGGCGAGCTACCTGAAGTTGATGGAATGTACTTTGGAGGGGGTTATCCCGAACTGCACATTTCAGAGCTTGAAAGATCAAAGACAACAAAATCCCTTAAAGAACTGTCATCCGATGGAATGCCAATGTATGGAGAATGCGGCGGTCTGCAATATTTTTCCACATCATATGAAATAGATGATACTGTTTATAAGATGGCTGATGTACTGCCTGCCAAAACAGTCCGCACTAAAAAGCTCCAGGCACTGGGTTACACAAAAGGACAGGCAAAAGGAGACTTCATCAAAGGTGAGATACGGGGACATGAGTTCCATTACTCAGTTACATATTGTGATAATGATGCAAGGCTTGCCTACGAGATGGAAAGAGGAAAGGGAATTATCGATGGAAAGGACGGACTTACCGAACACAACTCACTTGCAAGCTATACTCATGCGCACCCGGCAGCGTTTCCTGTGAAGAGATTTGTAGAGAAGTGCAGGGAATACAAACGTTGTTAGTTGCCCGAAGATACTTTACCAATGAGTACTTACTCGCGAACAAAATTAAACAAATTCATTATAAGTAACATGTAAGGATTTTCTATAAAGCAAATATTCGACTACCTTAATAATATTGTCACGTTTTGCAAACAGATTTAACAAAGTATTTATACATGTCACACAATACCATCAACATTAACAAAATATCCAGTATGTATATCACAAAATAAATAATTACACTGGAATAGAATTTTGTTAAATGGTGGTGCGAAACATGAGAAAAATAAGTATATTATGCATAATATTAGCGGCTTTGATGCTTACAGCGATACAACCGTCTAGTGCAATACAAATGACAGAGTTCCCAGATGGTTGCTACTGTGTAGACCTCCAGGGAGATTATTTTTTGAATTATGAACAAGAGTATGAACCAGCAAGTACATTAACAGATCAACAGATTGCTTTACCTGAATCATATCATATAGAAGTAAATGCAGAGGTTTGTAAATCTGGAGATGATATTAGCGTCACAATTCTGGGCAGTAATCCTGGCGTGACTATAGATGACCTGAATATCATCAGTCTCTTCCAGGAAGAGATCGTACTCAGTGCAAACGGAACATGTGCAATGGGACACACTTTTAATGGTACGATGACACTCATTGGTGATGGTGAAAGCTACGAATCTGTAACAGCAACCGGAACACTGGATGGAGAAATTCCTGTACAGGGATCTTTTTCTGCGATAATCAGTGAATGTGAACAGGAGATTCCGGAATTCCCCACTATAGCCCTTCCAATGATTGCAATCATAGGACTTGCATTCATCATGCAGCGTAGAAAGGATTAAAATAAAATAGAGGGACAATTTGTCCCTTAATACAATTTTTAAGCTCTTAAAGTATTACTTATCTTTTGTTTTTTCAGGCATTTTAGTCATAGTGTTATCAGCCGACTTCTGAGAATCTTTTTTCCTGAACCAGAGCTTGCGTCTGTAATAATTAAGAGGATGACTTATCTTTTTACATACAGCATCCGGAGCATAGCAATTACCATATGTCTGCATGGTCGAACAGGAAGGTGGTGTATAATGAGTTCCCGAGGAGCCGGCTATATGTTCAACCTGATATCTGGCCTTTTCAATATCAAAATCAGGAGATGCTGCAAAAAGATTCAGAATATCATCAACAGACATACCTATAGTAAGCAGAAAAGCAGTCATTGCAAAACGCATGGAATGTGCAAGGTTCACACCTGCCTGCGTATTTGAGATAGCGTGGGTTATACAGGGAGGGAACAGATCTGTTTCAACCGATTCGAATTCAGAATCGCCGAATTTGTTCTTTCTTTCTTCAAGTGATGATCTAATATCTGTTAAATAAGGTTCACAAAGATGTACAAACTCATCAGGAACATTCATTGGTAAATTATTTTCAACACGGGTTCTTATAAGCTCCTGTAAAAGACGGGCAAACTCTTCTTTTGAAACGGTCACATTTCCATGCTTCATTTTACGATTAACAAGCTTCCACTCAATAGCCTTAAGAGTGCTTGCCATACGAATATAAGAACTGAAATGGAGTTTAAAACCTGTTTCATTTTTGTCAGGATAAACGTCAAAATCAGAAGCTATTTCCATAAGAAAATCTGGATCACGGGTCTTCAGCAACTTATAGGAAGCAACGGCTTCAGCAAGAGAATATCTTCTGACAAGAAATGAATCATCAATACATGAAACCAGTATTCTTGAAAAAGGATAGGAAAGCAGTTCCAGCAAGATCTTCTGTTCATCCGAACCAGAAAAATTCGGTTTTATTATTTCCCCGGAGATTGCCTGCAGAACACGCTCTTTACCACGGATCCGGGCAGATTCCATTGCTCTGGACTTCACCAGACGATCAAGGGACATTCCGAGGCTTTTTACATGTACGCCTGCCCCGGAAATATAAGGATATAACGCAAAGTCCTTTTCATCCATAGATCAATCAGATTCGATCCTCGGAGCAAGAAGGTAGCCAATCTTTCCTGCACCGTTGGCGATGGAAAAACCAATCTTAACCGGGAAATCCTTTCCAAGTTCCAGTGTAACTTCATTGGAACGAGACGCTGGTTTTACAATATCAGTAAGATAATCCAGTGAGAACAGAGAACGTGCCTCACCAGGTTTCAGATCAATAAGATTGTCACGGGTCATGTCAAGGCGTACACGGTCAGTGTCTCCTTCAGCTTCCATATAGAAGACATCATCATCTATTCCCAGCAACATGTGATCACTTATCTTCTCTGCTGCCTTAACTGCCCTCTGGAGGTCCTTGCCATTAAGAACTATTTCTGCAGGTAGCTCAAGCTGAGGAATACGCGGTTCAGCCCTGATGGTTGAAGGGTCAAGTAAAGCGAGAGTATAAGAAAGGCCTCCAAGATGTAATGACATTTTCTGGGACATTTCATCAAGTTCCATGACAACTTTTTCATCCCTCCCCGCAACACTGAAGATATCGTTGATCTTCGACAGATCCATACCTATCTCAGAGTCGTCAGCAGAGAACTCATCAAATGCATTTGAGTTAAGTTCGAAACTGACCATGGCTACATTTGCAGGGTCTACGGCCCTGACAACCATTCCTTCAGGAGATATCCTGAACCTTGCCTCATCAACAAGAACCGAAAGAGTCTCAATTGCAGTCTTTAAAATGTCTGCATCAATAGTTGCCTTGAACATCTAGATTCGCCACCAATAAATTGAATTTTTAGGTCATTATACCTAATAAGTAATATAAGTTTTCTTTTAAATTATATCTGAAACAAAATAAACATACCGGACATTGTATTCAGTCATACTCACGCCAGGTACATCCGCATTTGGTACATTTGAAGAAACGTGTTTCAGACTCATCTGCAGACCTTAACTGGCGCAGCCACCAGTATGCAGTAGTATTACCGCACTCTTCACATCTTACAGTTGTTGTCGGGAGTCCCTGATCAACGTTGCCCTCAAGCACAGTGACATCCCTCTTTTCCCTTGATTCCTTTGATACCAGATTCTCAGAACCTGCTTTTTTTCTTTTAACAAAACCGCATTTTCTGCACTTAAAGGAATCACCTGAAGGGAACATCATACTTTTACATTCGGGACAAAATTCCATTAATATCACTTCTTGCATTCTCTATTATTAAGTTATGGTCAAAAGCCAGTTCAGGCATATGCTGGAGATCGAACAGATTGACTTCCCTGGCATCTGTGCTGGCCTTTGGAGTACCGTCCCCCCGGGCGAGATAGACAACTGTTACCTGATGGCCGCGAGGGTCGCGCGAAGGGTCAGAATATACTCCAAGTAACTTAACTATTTCTATTGTAAGTCCTGTCTCTTCAAAAGCTTCACGCGCAACTGCTTCTTCGGTAGTCTCACCGATCTCGACAAAACCACCCGGAAGAGCAAATTTCCCTTTAAAAGGCGGATTCTTTCGCCGGATAAGAACAATTTTACTGTTCAGGATGATTACAGCATCCACCGTGAGTTTTGGAGTGTTGGGGGACATGAAGCAGAAATTAATTTAATATTAAATATGATTCTCATACCTATTTAAATATGTGCCTGGATAGGCTAAAAAACATACAAATATAAATTCCATTTATCAATAACCTTCCATGGATATTGTTATATACTCTTAACTGAAAGCATGATTGGGGATAGTGTTCATGGTCACAGAGAATGGAGAACAAGCGGGGGAATCAAATCTTCAGGATAAAGTTCAGGAACAGAAAGGTATAATCCCCGGAAAAAAACTTTTTGGTACCGTCGAAGGAGTTTTCGTTCCCACCCTGTTGACAATACTTGGAGTGATAATGTATCTCAGGGAAGGATGGGTTGTGGGTAACGCCGGCCTTCTGGGATCCTGGCTGATAATATTACTATCCTTTGGAATTACGCTTGCTACGGCACTTTCACTCTCATCCATCACAACAAATATCAGAATTGGGGCAGGTGGTGCATTCTCAATAATCTCTCAGTCACTTGGCCTTGAGGTAGGTGGAAGCATAGGAATTCCACTATATCTTTCACAAAGTCTTGCCGTGGCAATGTACATATTTGGTTTCCGTGCCGGTTGGCTCTGGATATTTCCTGAACACTCTCCAATCATTGTAGATTTCGTGACTTTTGCCATACTCTTTATCGTTGCTTATATCAGCGCTTCGCTGGCTTTCAGGATACAATATGTCATTTTTGCTATCATAATTTCCTCACTTATATCTGTAATATGGGCCGCGTATTCAGGATCAATGCAGGAATCAGTAACATGGTGGGGGTCTTTTGCAGGATCTCCTGAGAATAAATTTACAGGTATCGGATTCTGGGGTGTTTTTGCAGTTTTCTTCCCTGCAGCTACAGGAATAATGGCAGGTGCAAACATGTCAGGAGAACTCAAAAATCCGAGAAAGAGCATACCTTTAGGCACACTTTCAGCCATAATCATAAGTCTGATAGTATATTTGCTGCTTGCTTACTGGCTGGCAAGTTCAGCAAGCACCGATGAGCTTCTTAACAACTATACGATCATGGCAGACAAAGCAGCATGGGGACAATTAATAGTAGCCGGTCTTTTAGGAGCCACATTTTCCTCTGCACTTTCATCCATTGTAGGTGCTCCGAGAATACTTCAGGCACTTGCAGATCATCATATATTACCTGCAAGTGATTGGTTTGCAAAGCGTTCCGGATCAGGAGAACCTAGAAACGCAATGATATTTACCGGTTTAATAGTCTTTCTGGCATTACTATTACGTGACCTCAATGCCATTACACCCCTTATTACCATGTTCTTTTTGATAACATACGCAATGATAAATATCGTTGTACTGATCGAACAGAACCTTAAGCTGGTCAGTTTTCGTCCTCTTTTTAAAATACCAATGATTGTTTCTTTTATAGGAGCTGTAGGAAGCGTTTTCGTAATGGTTATCGTTAACTCAACTTTCAGCATGCTGGCATTCATAGTTGTTATAGTAATACACGCATACCTGCTTAAAAAACATCTTAAAGCACCTTTCGGAGATGTGCGTAGCGGGCTGTTCGTAGCAGTTGCCGAATGGGCGGCAAAACAAAGTAACAGGATAGCTCCTTCAAATGAGCGTACATGGAAGGCAAACCTTCTGATACCTGTAAAAAATCCCAATATCCTTACAGGCGCTTTTAATCTGATAAAAGACATAACCTATCCTAAAGGTTCCATAAAAATACTTGGTCTTTCCGGAGATCTAAAAGAAGATAAGCTATCTTCACGTCTTATAGACCTGACAAATTCTTTCCGTAAAAGAGGAGTTTTCTCTTCATGGACACTTATCGACACAAAAGAGTTCGAAAAGAGCCTGATAGCCGGAATGGAAGCACTCAGTGGTTCTTTTTTCCGACCAAGAGTGCTTTTTATCCACATGAATAGCTTTGAAGGACAGGAAGAGAAACTAAAAGATGTAATTCGCAAAGCTTCAAAACGGAATATAGGAATATTATTGCTTGCAGTTCATCCTGAAACAGTTTTCGGGAGAGAGAATTCGATAAATCTCTGGATAAATGATCGTAGTCCGGACTGGGACATAAGCATGGAACTTGGAAATCAGGATCTTGCCATCCTTATAGCTTACAAGCTCAAGAAGAACTGGAAGGCATCCCTGAGAATGATAAGCTGTGTTAAACAGCAATATAACAACTATAAAGCCCTTCAATATCTTGAGAATCTTGCCGAACTTGCAAGAATACCAAATGTTACTAACAAAGTTCTTCTGGGAAACGTGGAAAACAGTCTCGGAAAAAGTCCCCGGGCTTCTATTAACATCTTCAGTATAGAGCCTGATATAGACTTTGATTTTGTGACTAAAGCTGTTGAAAAAACAGGCTCTACCTGCTTATTTGCGCTCGATTCGGGAGAAGAAAATGCTCTTGCATGATCATTGACCCTGATCAATATAAAGAACAGGAAAAAAGAATAATAGAACGGACATTCAAAGTTAGCAGGGTTTTATAAAAGAGAAGGAACAAAAACTTAATAGACTACATCAAATATATAGAAGCCATACCTATTAAAGGTGTGCTTAAATGATCGAGAATATTCTATGGATAGCAGTAGCTTTTATGCTTGTTGGTTCAATAATTCCGAAGAGTGTAAAGGAACGAAGGTTAGTATCTGCAGCTGGCTGGGGATTCTTTTCTATACACTGGTTCTATCAGCCATTTCACTATGTTGAGATCGGAGATTACTTTAACGTAGTTCTGGTCATAACTGTCGGACTTATTTGCCTCATCATTGCTCACACCATGATGAAGGAATACAAAGAAGGTAATATATCCACACCGGACATAACAGCAATGGCTACAAGCGCAACTGCACTTGGATCTCTGTTCTATTTCCCTTTTGCACAAATGGATCTGCTGAATGTCTGGATAATAGCTCAGGTGACAGAAAATGTACAGTGGATGCTGGAAGCCCTGGGAATGCCTGCAACAATGATTGCATGGAATAAGATAGCACTTAATGGTTATACAGTTGAGATCATACTTGCGTGCACTGCTATTGAAAG